>WRIP01000114.1 GCA_009782665.1 Oscillospiraceae bacterium | reverse complement strand
GTGTTTTTTCTTTACGATGATTTTTTGTGTATTAGAGATAATCACATTAAAGTCAGAGTTATCAATTGTATTAAGGGTTGTGCCTGTATCTTCAAGGAACGTGTATTTTATGTTTGCCTCGAGTACACGAGCATACTCTGGAGGTACAACTTTTGTTTTATCAAAGGTGATCATTTCATGAAGTGACTGGAGTACTGTCTTGTCCGGTGCGAATACTAAAGCATTATGGCAAAACCGCTCATCTTGAGGATATTTCATCGCTAGTAGAAATTCATAGAATATACATGTCGACATTAGTATAGTCTTACCAAATAAACCTTGGTCATCATCTCCTACGACGCATATATTGTTGTTTTCTCCTCCGAGCATAAAGACTATTTGTTCTTGAATGTAGTTTGTATCTTGATACTCTTCAATCATTATATACTTAATTTTCTCTTGGATAGCAGAAAGAAGTGCAGGATTCTCATATAAAAGACGATATGCTTCTGTTTGTATCGCAGAAAAATCCATAAGATTATTTTCTGTAAGTAGTTGTTGGTAGATCTCCAATAGCTCACCAACTGCAACAATCTTTTGATCTTTATCATTCTTTAGATTTTCAGCGTTAACAAACTCTTCAGATAAATTGTTCACTATGCCACAAATAGTATTAGCTTGTCGCCAGGTACTTTTATCGTTAGTTATTGTTTTATAGTTGTTGATAGATTTGAAACGGTTGATGTTCAGAAATACTGTATAACACTGCTCGAAAGCATCAAGTGTACGATAGTTTTTCTTAAAACGGGTGTATTCAAGGTTTTCCTTGATAATCCGCAGACAAATTGAATGAAATGTACCGATATACATCTCATTCAGATTTGCAATGATATTACGTTCTGCTAACTCATTTGTGATTCGTGTAATAAGCTCTTTTGCAGCTTTTTCAGTAAAAGTCGCAATTAAAATTTGTTCCGGTTCAACGCTACATTCTTGAATTAAGTAAATAGATCGTTGAACAAGAGTGTGAGTTTTTCCTGTACCTGGGCCCGCTGTGATTAGAACAGGACCATTAGTTGTTTCAATAGCTCTTTTCTGGTTTTCATTTGCATTCCCGAAGTCAAACATTTTGTTCCATCCATTTATACTGAATTTTATCTCATCATTAGGTCATAGCTGCTATAAGATAAAGGGATATCAGATCGTTAATGTCACGACCTTCACTAGCAAATTGGGTTTAGGCATTACTATGGAGAATCTCAAATCTTTTCCTACCGGAGATATATATGTATATGCTAGGTACCTATCAGGACTTGTCTATCTCTTCTCGCATTATCTGAACCCATCTGATGATATTGTTGGGGTTGTCTCCCAAAGTATGATTGTCCTTCATGATATATTCAGCGACACAGTCTTTGGATAATTGAACTGCCTTCTTAGCATCTGCTCTAACGGTGTCTTCTTCCATAATAGCTGTAGAAAGCGGGGTTGGAGAGAGTTTGAGTGAAGCAATATACTCTTTTGATAGATTCTGCTTAATGGTATTCCAGTCAGCCCATGGAGATACTGAAATTCTCCTCAGTCTCGGCAGTTGTTTAATGATATGCCAACGGTTATCGTATCCTTCGCAGCAACCATAACAATTTAGTCCGAATCTTTCCAGTAACCGCTTTTCGTAGGGATATATGAACTCTGCGTACATCTCGGAGCTACATGATACAGTTTCCTGACTCTCAGAGAAGCCCCACATATCCATGGTTCGTACTTTCTTCGGATTGAAATCCGGTCCGGGTAGCTGTGTTGTATAACCAAATCCTCCGGAGCCTACATAAGTAGCACCGGTATTATCCGGCAGTAGACCGTCCGCTTCAAGCTGGTCCAACATAGTAAGCTTACCTTCGCACAGCATATTCATCATTTTATGCACCCAATCGGGAGCAATTATCATATCCATTAGGAAATTCTCAAATCCTCTGAGTGCAATATAGTCTTTGGTCATGCCCAACGACCACCACCATATGCCTTTCTGAGTGACCGAAAGTATCCCGTCAAACACATCATTTGCGAGTGCTAGTACCCTGTCACTTTGCTCTTTATCAATTATATATTGAGGATAATGAACTCGCTCAAAGTCATCTTCATAGTCTTCAATAACCGGTTTGACAATATAGCTACCGTTATTCTCACCGCCGATTCTCAATGGGTCAAGTCCCCATCCAGTATCGGTGTAGCTGTAGGGTACCTCAAAGGTAGCTTCTATTACCTTATCATCCTTAGCTTGGTCAGCCCAGAAGATTTGTTTTCTCAGCGACATTTCCCAAACCCGGGCAAGAGGATCGGTGCATAAGAGATGACTGGTGGAGATTATCTCATTCCAGCCGTTTTCCGGATCCACAAAGACGGTAGGAGTATCTGTCATAAGATCGTTATGAGCAGTCCATAACTTTGCTTTTTCACCCATCTCCGGTCGTGCGGCTATGGCTGCTACTGTGTTTGCTAGCCTTCGTAATAACTCAATCTCCCGATCGTTGAATACGAGATTGGTTTTAATGTTGCTGAGTTCAGGAAATCCCGATGCAGTTTGTTGGGTGGCAGGTTCTTTGTTCTGTTGGGCTGTTGTCATAGTCGATACTCCCGATATTCTTCATGCCGGAAACGTCTCTGTAAGCTCCCGGCTATATTCTGCATAGATTCTTTCATTACACAATCGTTCAGTCTATGTATATCCGATTATACCTGTCGATAGCGCATAGGTCGGTGTGATATAACCGAATCATTGAGATAAATACCACAAATCCTTGTCATTATTTTCAGCTAGTTTATGCCTAGAGCAAAATTCCGGTTTACGCGAGTGAAAGCTTTGAGTGAATCAGTATTGGTTCAACCGTATCTATTATTTTTATAGTTTTCTTGCCTATGTCGGTAGTTTAATGATGTATTGATGCAGAGACAGAGGCAGATTCTCAATTGACTCGGAGACGGTCAATACAACCTTAATATCCTTACACAGTACCAAGAGTCGTTCGATGAACTGTTCAAATCCGACGAGATCATGATTGCCGACCTTGAGTATACCGTCAATATATACTTCCATGATATCGTAGTTGCCTGCTAACAAACCGGCGATAAACCCGAAGAACTGTTGATACCCTTCAATGCCATACTCATCAACATTTATGAGTCTCACACTGTGCTTTATACTGTATGTGAGATTCATATTCTTTTCAATACAGACTATGTTCCCGGACGTCTGATTGACGGCATTGGTGATCATATCGATTAAAGCCTTTGTCTTTCCGGAACCTTTAGTTCCGGTGATTAACTGTATCAATGTAGTACCCTCCCATTTATGAAAATGATTAAACTATGAGAAATACGGATATAATGCTGCTGACTTATCATATTGTTCGATAGAGGACTGTTAGAAGAAATCCTATCGGAAAATACCGTGTCACAAGGTATCTATCTTTTGGTGTATTGCTGCTCATTCCTGCACTAAAAACGATGCTTTGGTCAGAAGATCTCTTAAGATCATCTCAAGCGTGTGTATCTCTATCCTGTCCCGTCTGATACATATGATGGACTAATTCATCCGCTTTCTTAGCTCCTCCGAGCGCTGTTCATATCCCGGCTTATATAACAGCGAAAACATATTCAACTTGTAATTCTCCACCCCCGGCTGATTAAACGGATTAATACCAAGCAGTATCCCCGATACGGCACAGGCTCGTTCAAAGAAATATATGAGCTCACCGACGGCAGATTCACCGATATTTGATAGTTCGATTATCATGCAAGGTACCCCGCCATCCACATGTGCCAACAGCACACCCTCGGCTGCTTTACTGTCAATATATGACATACTGTGGCCCGAGACATAGTTGAGTTGATCAAAGTCGTCCGCTTCAGGTTCGATGGTAATATCAACCGGTAGTCGCTTAAACTGAATCAAGGTTTCAAAGAAAAGTCGCTCACCTTCCTGGATGTATTGACCCAACGAATGAAGATCGGTCGAATAGATGAGCGAAGAGGGGAATATACCCTTTCCATTTTTCCCTTCGCTTTCGGCAAACAGTTGCTTAAACCATTCCCCAAACATGGTGAAGGAGGGTTCAAAACAGCTGCAGAGTTCAACTAACTTACCTTTTTTGTAGAGGATGTATCTCGTGGCAGCATAGGTTAGGCAATCATTGAGAGGTTCAGTTTCCTGATCATAGCTTAACATAGCTGCCTTTGCACCATCCATCAATTTCAATATATCAAACCCTGCTGCCGCAATCGGCAGCAGTCCCACTGCGGTCAGTACTGAATATCTTCCGCCTACATCATCCGGAATACCAAAACATTCGTAATGCTCCTGTGTTGCCATAGCCTTGAGCGCACCTCGCGAGGTATCTGCGGTGACATAGATACGTTCAGCTGCTTCTTCTCTCCCGTATCGTTCGATCATCATCTTTCTCAACAGACGAAATGCTAAGGCAGGTTCCAGTGTGGTTCCAGACTTTGACACTACGTTGAGTGATACCCGTTTACCCTCACACAATCCCATCACCTTAGTCATCTCGATGGGAGAGATACTGTTTCCGAGAAAATATATCTTAAGCGAAGCATACTCATTATAGTATCGGCTGCCCAGCAGCTCGATGACCGCTCGGGCTCCGAGATAGCTTCCTCCGATACCTATGACTATGAGCAGATCGCTTGTGGTCCGTATTCGGTCGGCAGCCTGTTGTATCCGCTCGAACTCCTGTCGATCATACATCTCCGGCAACCTCAGCCATCCCAGATACTCACTGCCTTCAACCGTTGCCTCTCTGAGCCCTCTGTCTGCCTGCCTGACTGCCGATTCTATCTCGAGATACTCCTCATCTTCGATAAATCCGGCAAGTAGATTTCGGTTCAATACTATCGACATATACGTCCTCTCTCTTCTCATTTGTGGTATACTTTTAGATGTCATACCTCATATATTACATACATAAATATAGACCATCAGGGCGTGTATCGTCAAGGAAATATGCCGCTTTGGTCGATTAGAG
>WRIP01000113.1 GCA_009782665.1 Oscillospiraceae bacterium | reverse complement strand
AACCGGATTTGCTCTACCAACTCTGATGGTAGAGAGTTCGGTCTTAAGGGCAACTATTGCCTTATCCATTCTTTCTTCATATGGTCCGATATATGTGTCCATTAGTCCTCTCCTTCAGTAATTAATGTTCCTATTGTTTCTCCCATAACTGCTCTTACGATGTTTTTAGGGTCACTTAAGTTAAACACCAACAGTGGGATACTGTTATCTCTACACATGCTGGCTGCCGTTGAATCGATAACCATCAGATGACTATTTAGTATCTCAGAAAAACTGAGCGTTTCATATTTAACGGCATCGTCATGCTTTTTAGGATCTTTATCATACACTCCGTCGACCTTGGTCGCTTTCATTATGATCTCTGCTCCAACCTCTGCAGCTCGTAGAACTGCGGCTGTATCGGTTGAGAAGTAGGGATTTCCTGTTCCGCATGCTAGTACTACAATACGCCCTTTCTCCATATGTCTTAAAGCACGTAGGCGAATATACGGTTCTGCGACCTGTTGCATCGGCAGTGCAGTCTGTACCCGTACCTCAGTGCCTAGTTTCTCCAATGCATCGGCTAACGCTAGTGCATTAATGACCGTTGCCAGCATACCCATATGGTCGGCTCTCGAACGTTCCATCTGTATCTGCTCTGCTCCTCGAATGAAGTTACCACCGCCGACTACAATTGCTATCTCGGCACCTAAAGCTGATGCTTCAGCAATGGAAGTACAGATACTGAGTACTGTATCGTAGCATAATCCGAAGGATTGTGTTCCTGCTAACGCTTCCCCTGATAGTTTTATGAGTATCCTCTTGTATTTAGTCATAACGAACACCATTATTGAAAACATATATCTATGGATTATTTGTAGATTATATGTTTCAATCCTCTTTCCTTTATATTTCCGTCCGTTTTGCTTTTACTACCTTCGTATATATGCACTAGATGAAAAACCTATCTTCCTTATAAGGTTTGCTATGCCCACCTATCTCTTTTATGTTTGATTTGCGACGGGAACAGTATTAAACAACTCTTCACTCTTTGGTTCTGTATATGCCAAGTGAAGTTAAACTGGGTTGACATCAAATATTCTTTGTTCCTTGTTATTTATGGCGGTGGTTGTCAACAGTAGGAAGTAGTTTAGTTGAGTGTTACTTCTATTGCGTTCGACCATACCACCAGTTCAGCTCATTTAATCCTATAGCAATAACGAAATTGTCTGATATATGCTACTTTTTTGAGGTAGATAACCAAAGTTTACTATAGTAATTTTAGACTAAATGCCAAATTATGTAAACCGAATCTATGACTAAAACATGCCATTGAACCTTCAGGATTATATAAAAAATCCGAGACCTATCAAGGACAGGTTCGGATTCTTTCATATTTCTCTATACTATTTTTGCATGTTGGCGACTTCTTCAGCGAAATTATCACTTCTCTTTTCAAGTCCTTCACCTTTTTCGTATCTAGTGAAAGAAACTATCTTGATATCTTCTCCGAGTGCCTTTGCAACCGATGCTACATATTGAGCCACAGTCATCTTATCATCCTTGACAAAGGGTTGTTCCAGTAACACTACATCCTTGTAGTATTTATTGATTCTGCCTTCAACCATCTTCTCGGCAATATTCTGAGGTTTACCCTCATTGAGTGCCTGAGACATGAGTATGGCACGTTCTTGTTCAATTGCTTCAGAAGGCATATCTTCACGGGTTAGGTAGGTTGGATTAGCGGCTGCTATCTGCATGGCAATATCCTTACCAAACAGTATGAACTCATCGGAATCAGCGGCTTCGGCTGAACTCTCAAACTTCACTAAAACGGCGTGTGTACCGCCACCATGGATATATGGAACCATTATTCCTTCGAATCTTTCAAAGCGCCGGATCTTCAAGTTCTCCCCGATGGTGAACACCTTCTCTTTGAGGATTTCATCGAGAGTGACACCGTCAATCTCACAGGCTAACAATGCTTCAACGTCTTTAGGATCGTTTTCTACCACTGTCTTAGCACAAAGGGTGACGAATGCACGGAAATCTTCATTTTTAGCCACAAAATCGGTTTCTGAATTGACTTCTATAATTGCGCCGATATCTCCTTCGGTATATATGCTTACAATACCTTCGGAAGTTATTCTTCCGGCTTTCTTTTCATGAGAGGCTAACCCTCGCTCACGAAGTATGGTAACGGCAGCGTCAAAATCACCACCGGCTTCGGTCAACGCCTTCTTGCACTCCATCATTCCTATACCGGTTGCTTCACGCAGAGCCTGTACATCTTTTGCAGTAAAATCTGCCATTATATTTCTCCTTCCTACTCCGCTACCACAAAATCGCTAGAGGAGCTTTCAGCTACAGCAACTACTTCGGGGATCGCGACATCTTCAACTACTTCGGGTTTTTCATCCAATTCGGCTTCTGTTGGTTCAGCTGGAGTTATATCCTCCTCGAGATCATACTGTTCTCCCTGTTTCCCTTCAAGTACCGCATCAGCCATTGCTGCTGAGATGAGCTTCACCGCACGAATAGCATCGTCGTTTCCGGGTATGATATAGTCAATCAGATCGGGATCACAGTTTGTGTCGACTATTGCTACCACCGGTATATGCAATTTGCGAGCTTCCGCAACTGCTATCTGTTCTTTCTTTGAATCGACTACATAGATAACACCAGGTAGGCGATCCATGTTTTTGACTCCTCCTAAAAACTTCTCAAGTTTTTCAATGGTAAGCTCATACTTTATAACCTCTTTTTTGGGTAAGAGATCAAAAGTTCCGTCATCACGCATCTTTTTGAGTTGTTCCAATCGGTCTATTCTATGACGAATAGTTTGGAAGTTGGTTAGCATACCACCTAACCATCTGGTGTTTACGAAATGCATTCCGCAACGTTCTGCTTCCTCCCGCACCGAATCCTGAGCTTGTTTTTTGGTTCCAACAAACAACACACTTTGACCGCTTGCGGCTACATCGCGGATGAAGTTGTATGCTGTATCGAGATATCTCACCGTTTTTTGAAGGTCAATGATATATATACCATTGCGTTCGGTGAAGATATATAGTGCCATCTTGGGATTCCATCTTCTTGTCTGATGTCCGAAATGAACACCTGCTTCAAGAAGCTGCTTCATTGATACTACTGCCATAATATTTCTCCTTTTTGTTATTTCCCTCCGTAGACAGTTTATTCGCGGCACCTAAATCAGGCACTCGCCCGAACACAACCTACGTGTGTAATGAGGATCTTTACTGCTTTCACACAGCTTGAAAAGCTTACCATAAATGCCTTTTGATTTCAATCATAATTGCGTAAAAAATGTAGGCAAGAGGTAAAATCGACATACTTTTGTAACCTATACAGTATTCATAGAGGGGTAATCATAAAAGAATGCAAAATACTCAGTCTTTTGAGATTGTTTGGGAATCAATATATGTGGTGGAATGTTTTTGGTAGACAGACACGTATGCCTCGTGTTTATCACCACAATTTGCATTATATATCGTTAACATCCCATGCTTTTCTTTTTCTACTTACTTGGCAGTCTTTCTATGGGAATTGAATGGCTTTGTACTAAAAAATACCCCTATGTACAACAAAGAGCTGTTTTCACAGCTCTTCTTGTTGTGTTGTTGTGTATAAAGAATTACTGCATGTTGCTTTCACGTTTTCTTCTTATAACAAAGAAAGTACATACTACAAATGCTGAAGCTATGAGTAGGATAATCCAAGTAAGCATATTAACTGTATCTCCTGTTTTTGGTGCAGTTGTTACAACCGGATCCGAAGTTGAGCTAGCAGGAGGTTTTGGTGTAGATGGATTTCTCAACCAAACTACTGTTAAATATTGTACATCTTCACTTGGGTTGAATCCTTCCATTGTTAAGTAATTCGAATATTGATCGTAATTAGTTTTGAATGTAGTGTTATCTTTTTTATCTCTAAAAGTACCATTAACCAGTATTCGATTAAAACTAGCAACTAATGACCCGTCAATGGTTATTTGTCCATTACCGTATGCAACGGCTCCTGCACCATAATCTCCACTTCCACCATAGACATCGACTCTGACAAATACTTCAGTTAACATAGTCGGATTTTGTTCTGCTGTTCCATTACAGTAAACACCAGTCGCTTCCTCTGACGTTACGCTACCTTTTACCTCAACAAATGCACCAGCCCAACACTCAACTCCACTATCATACGCAACGACATTACCTTCTACAAGTACATTGCTTCTTATATCTTCAGAATCAGGTATATACTGGGTACCATGAGCATAAATACCTCTACTGTCGGATGAGATATCACCTGTTACTATTACCGAAGCACCACCGTAGCAAAGAACCCCATCACCATGTGTGTTTATATTGCCATTAATGGTTACTTTACTAAAAGCATATGCTTGAACACCATCTCCTTGAGATGTTAAATCACCATTAACAAATACTTCCGTTCCATCGCCGAATGTATACAAGCATCCTTCAGTCAGTTCTAAATTACCATTGAAAGTTGCTTTAAGACTAGTACCAGATCCGTTATTATTATAAACTTCTACCAAGAAGAGATTGTCGAAACTATAATTATTAAAAGTAACATCACCGGAGTAAATATTTAAAAGAAAATCATAATCAAAATCTATGGTCTTATTATTGGCATTCAAAGTAAATTCTTTTCCATTGTTAATAACTAAATCATCACTGAGAGTAATATTTTCAAGCAGTAGTATAGTCTCATTATTATCTACAGCTGCTAATGCTGCGTCTAGAGAGCCATACTCTACTGATCCAATACTACATATGGCAGATGCTGCATTGATGGTTACATTTGTCGATGATCCATAGAAATTGGAATTGACATTTGAAGCTGCAACACGAACATTATATGTACTTGGTGCAAGTCCTGTTACACTTGTTCCAGTAATTGATGTCCAACTAGAATCAGTGGATAACTTATATTCCATTGTACTATCTACACCGGTGATCGATCCGTTATTTGAACCAACAATTGTTTCATCGTAGCCGGTAGGAGATGGA
>WRIP01000112.1 GCA_009782665.1 Oscillospiraceae bacterium | reverse complement strand
TAAATGCAGTAATGTCCACTTCGTCAATGTTATCCTAAGGTTTTGTAAGCAACACTATTCCTTCCCATCAGAATTGTTTAATCACTTACCGCAGTGTTCAGAACTAGTGGAGTATTCTGAAGTGCCTATATATTCTTAAGTAACGTAGTTCTTTATAAGAACTTAGACTAATCAATAAGGGCTTTTACAAGTCCCCGCTTCGGTAAGCGGTGGGTTATTGACCCTAAACATCTATTGTGGAAACGCGAATGGTTATCTCTTCCAATACATCCAGTAGCTTTTCTACCGTATCAAGTGAGGTAAATGCAGTTACCCCATTCTCCACCGCATATCTTCTAATAAGAAATCCGTCATGTACCGCGGAAAATCCTGATGGCGACACGGTATTTATCACATAGGCGATATGACCCTGTTTAAGCGCCTCATGTATCTCATCACTACCTTCACTGAGTTTTTTACGGGTTCGGGTCCGAATATCGTTCTTTTTAAGAAATTCAGCCGTTCCTTCGGTCGCCTCGATGTTAAATCCCAGATCATAGAATCTTTTAACCAACACCGCGGCGTTGGGTTTATCTTCATCCGCAACCGTTACGAGTATTGTACCATAGTTCTCTACTCGAAGTCCCGCTGCCTGTAACCCTTTATATAGTGCACGTGTCAGTGTAGAGTCATATCCAATAGCTTCTCCGGTGGATTTCATTTCGGGTGACAGCAGTGTATCCACCCCTCGCAATTTTTGATAGCTAAATACCGGCACTTTGACATACCACCGGTCGGGTTTCTGCTCGAGTATCTCGGTAGTATATCCCAAAGACCTGAGACTGTATCCCAACGATACCTTAGCAGCGATATTTGCCAGTTTAACCCCGGTGGTCTTAGAGATAAAGGGTACCGTTCGCGAAGATCGCGGGTTCACCTCTATTACATACACCTCACCCTGATCATCGACGATATACTGGATGTTAAAGGGTCCATTTATGCCGATACCTAATCCTAATCTGATGCTGTAGTCCACAATGATGTCCTTTATCTCCTGAGAGATAGAAAAAGTAGGATAGACACTGATAGAATCTCCAGAATGCACACCGGTTCTCTCGACATGCTCCATGATACCGGGGATTAGCACATCTGTGCCGTCACAGACCGCATCCACCTCAACCTCTTTGCCGGAGATATATCTATCAACCAGCACCGGTTGATTCTTATCTATGAGCACTGCTTCACTCAGATACTGTTTGAGCTGTTCGTCATTTGAGACAATCCGCATAGCTCTACCACCCAAAACGTATGAGGGTCTGACCAACACCGGATAACCGATTTCTTTAGCTGTTGCTATCCCGTCCTCAATGTTGGTAACTGCTCTACCTTTGGGTTGTTTAATATTCAGTTTATTCAATGTGTGTTCGAATATATCTCGGTTTTCGGCACGTGCGATGGCGTCTACTCCGGTTCCCATAATCGGGACGTTTAGCTTAGATAGACTGTCTGCCAGATTTATAGCTGTCTGACCTCCTAGGGTGACAATGACCCCGAGAGGTTTCTCCGCCTCGATAATATTCATGACATCCTCAACCACCAAAGGTTCAAAGTATAGTTTGTCGCTCACCATATAGTCGGTGGAAACCGTTTCAGGGTTGTTGTTGATGATTATCGCCTCATATCCCTCTTCACGTATAGCCTTGATTGCATGAACCGTGGAATAGTCAAACTCCACCCCCTGCCCTATACGGATAGGTCCGGCACCCAGTACTATGACCGAGGGGGTATCGGTGACAATCAGGTCACTCTTGCTCTCATATGTGGAATAGTAGAAAGGAATATGTACGTCGAATTCGGCAGCACAACTGTCTATCCTCTTGTACTGCGGCATAATGCCTTTTTCCTTTCTGAGACAAAATACCTCAGAATCGGTCTTGGATATGAGCTTGCCGATGAATGCATCGGAGAAGCCCATACGTTTGGCTACCAGCAACACCTCATCAGAAAAATTATCACGAATAGTTTGTTCATACATGACGATGGATTGGATTTTTTTGATAAAGAAGAGATCTATCTTGGTGTGTTCACAGACAAATAGGGGGTTGACTCCGCGTCGCAGTAGTTCGGCGATGGCAAAAATCCTCTCATCGGTCGGTGTGTCGAGATGCTCGGTGAGCATCTGCTCGGAGTAGTCGACAAACTTCTCCTGCCAAATATGGCTTACACCGATTTCCAGACTTCTGACAGCCTTGAGAAAACTCTCTTCAAAGGAACGTCCCAGTGCCATTACCTCTCCGGTAGCCTTCATCTGGGTAAAGAGGCTGCGGGTAGCCGAACGGAATTTGTCGAACGGGAATCGAGCAATTTTGGTGACGACATAGTCCAAAGAAGGTTCAAAACAAGCCATAATACCAGAAATATCTATTTCCTGTAGTAGCATACCCACCGAGACAAGTGCTGAAACTCTAGCAATGGGATAACCACTCGCTTTACTAGCGAGTGCGGAAGAACGTGATACACGCGGATTGACCTCGATGACGAAGTACTTAAAGGAGTAGGGATCAAGTGCAAATTGAATATTACATCCACCTTCGATTCCGAGCTCCCTGACGATTCGCAGTGCAGCCCGACGCAGCATGCTCAGCTCTTTAGATGTGAGGGTCTGTGACGGACATACCACGATTGAGTCACCGGTATGTATACCGACCGGGTCTACATTCTCCATACAACAGATGACTATAGCTGTGTCTGCAGCATCCCGCATGACCTCAAACTCTATTTCTTTATATCCTTTAATTGACTTTTCCACCAGCACCTGAGACACCGGAGACAGGGTAAGTGCGGACTTCGCCAGTTCCTCTAGTTCATCATCGTTGTTCGCAAAGCCTCCACCGGTACCGCCGAGGGTAAAAGCCGGTCGAAGTACAACCGGATATCCGATATCGTTAGCTGCCCTCTTAGTCTCTTCCAACGTATGGGCGATTTCGCTTTCTACAGTGGGTTCACCTATCTTTACACAAAGCTCACGAAACTTTTCCCGGTCTTCAGCTCGATCGATAGCAGAAAAATCCGTTCCGAGTATCCGGCACTGACACTCATCTAGTATCCCTTTGGTTGCCAGCTGCATAGCTAGATTCAGACCAGTCTGTCCACCCAGTGTCGGTAGCAATGCGTCGGGTCGCTCCATCCTGACAATTCGAGCGACAAACTCGAGTGTCAACGGTTCCATATACACTTTGTCGGCAATATCGGTATCGGTCATGATGGTTGCCGGGTTGCTGTTAATGAGAATGACGGTATATCCAGCTGCCTTCAGCGCCAGACATGCCTGTGTTCCCGAGTAGTCAAACTCCGCTGCCTGACCTATGATGATAGGCCCCGAACCTATTACCAGTATTTTCTTTATTGTAGTATCTTTGGGCATCCTAAGAATCCTTTCTCACAGAGTTATCTATAGCTGCCAAGAAATCATTATATATGTATGATCTTCCCTTCTCATCAATGGAAGCGGGATAGAATGACACTGCAGATATATGTTTCCCCTTCACCGATATCCCCTCTATGGAATTATCCATTAGGTTGCGATGGGTAACGACGATATCGTCAGCCAGACTCGAAATATCGGTGGTTAAGCTGTGGTTTTGTGTGACTATCTCTATTCTTCCGTCTATGTCTACGACCGGATGATTGCTGCCGAAATGGATGAGTTTTGTGTCATCTAGCTTAGCTCCAAAAGCAACTGCAACTGCTAACAGACCGAATCCTATTCCTAAAATCGGTATGTTTTCCCGACTCAGCTCAGATATTATCTCGGTCGGAATATCGGCATCGGAAGGATATCCCGGTCCGTCGGAGATAATAACGCCATCCGGGCGGAGCGAAAGTATCTCATGCTTCGAGCTGTTATATGGTACTACAATAACATTACATCCATAGGCGTTGAGTGTCTTGATTATGCTGTTGGTGATTCCGCAATCGATTGCTACCAGATTATATCGATAGTTGGAGGTACGTGAGTACCATACTTTCTTACTGCTTACCTGTGCTAACGTCACATCCGTCATGTCGCTGAACAACTCATCAAGGTTGATTTCATCCTGACTACTGTCTTTCAATACCGCTCGCATGATACCCTCACTGCGAAGCATCTGGGTGAGCTCCCTAGTATCTATCCCATAAAGACCCGGTACATTATTTTCCTGTAGCTGCTCTGCTAACGTCTTGGTATATCGGAAGTTACTGGGGAAATCATTATACTCTCGTACTATGAGTGCAGAGACGGTAATTGAAGAAGACTCATAGTCCTCATCCGATAACCCGTAGCTACCGATTATGGGGTAGGTGAACACCATAATCTTTCCTTTGTTGGCAGGGTTTGTGAGTATCTCCTGATATCCTACCATCGAGGTACAGAACACTACCTCTCCGACTGCCTCTCGCTCGGATCCGAATGAATATCCTGTAAAACTTCTCCCGTTCTCAAATATCAATGTCTTTTGCTTAACCAACAACTTGTCCTCCATTAAGGTAGACTATCTGCCCGTCAACAACGGTCATAACAACCTGTCCTTTCAACCTCACCCCGTCAAAGGGTGTAGAACGACCCATCGACATAAAGTCTTTGGGTTCAACCGTATATTCTTTTTGTGTATCCAGCATTACAAAGCTCTTTACAGTTTGCGTCTTCAGAATACTGCGGGGTTTATCACACATCATATATAGTAATCTTTCAAGCGATATAATCCCTTTTTCAACTAGAAAGCTGTTCGCGGCAGCGAATGCCGTCTCGAGACCTACCGTTCCGAATGCACTTGCAGCCAGACCTTTAGATTTTTCTTCATGGGTATGAGGTGCATGATCGGTGGCGATGACATCGATGGTGCCATCGGCAATCCCTTCAAGTATTGCCTGGCGGTCTTGTTGACTTCTGAGTGGAGGGTTCATCTTAAACCGTCCGCTGTCTTCGGAAATATCCGAGTCACAGAAAGCGAAATGGTGGGGTGTGACCTCGCAGCTGACCGGCAGTAACTCCTGCTTTGCAGATCGGATAATGTCGACACTC
>WRIP01000111.1 GCA_009782665.1 Oscillospiraceae bacterium | reverse complement strand
GTAAGAGCTTTTTTTGTGACAGATTTTAGTTGTAATCCGATAGATATTTTTCCCAATAGTTTTTAGACGGTAGAACCATTTCGGCTTGTTTTAGTATAGATATGTCTTTTGAGAGTTCACGAATGCGTTTATACTCATGTGGAAGATCGATATCGTTCAGTAGACGATGCATGCGACAACTGCATGAAGACCCTGGATTGAATATCCTGCAGTCATTATTCAGGAAATTCTTCAGTCTCAAGCGTGAGCGAGAAACCGACTTGCGGATATACTGACGATTCTGTTCCATAATACCTGCAATCTCGGCGTAATCAAGCCCGATGACATCTCGAAAGAGATATGTGAGTCTAGCTTCACCGGTAAGACAATGGAACAGTCCGGTCAGGCAACGATCACATTCTTCTTTTATCCAAATATCTTTCTCAACATCACCGATTTCCTCCGGCAGTTCTCGGTCTTCACCCGTAATATACTGATGTAGAAACTCTAAAGAATACTGTCTTTCCTTAGCGGCATACCTGGATATGACCCGCTTAGCTATGATATATATGAAAGTTGAAAGTTTGCTCTCATTCCTGAATGACGGTAGACTCTTTATGACTTCAACCCATACCTCCTGAGCTGCTTCCATTGCAATTTCTTTATTCGATATCATGCGATTCGACAGGATAGATATCATCTTCCCGTATTGACGTATGTCATTATCCGACAAATAGCTCATAATCATGTATCTCCTATCTCTTTCAAAGCTGATAATCTGTTATGTCTACCTGAGTCGCAGAAATACTATTATGGATTAAGTACCCTAAAATCTCTGTGGTGTGTTTGTATAGTTTTGTGTTATGAAGGCTGATTCCGAATGTTTTCGATATTACTTAAAACTTCAACGTAATTCGTTGCATTTGAAAGTTTTAAGGTCGGGTTTCATCTAATGCTTCATTATCTGGATGATACATATCATAATACGCTCTGATGTAATAGGTAGTTATCTCAGGTAGAAAGGAAAAGGTATAACGACATAATCGGTTGAATACCACTAGTCCTTTTTTAATCTGAGTAAAATCTACCAAGTCGCTTAGCAGGTTGTCTAATCGCTTTTCGTCAGTTATATGGTTAGTAATGACATAGTCTACCTCTTCTTTTAGCGGAACAAGACCGATTTTTAGGAGAGATTGGATTTGCTTACACATTTCACGGATCTCTTCATAGAAAGAATCATCTGCCATTGTCGGTTCCATCTGTAAACCTCCTTTTAGTGGTTGGATTATTAGGAAAATGATAGTCTAACAATTGTAACTCATCATTACTCGGAGTTGTTTTTCCGATAAAGTCGAGACTGACGTTATTCACGAATTGGTTTTTCATTCGAACAGAACCTCATATGTGTCTAAACTTAATCTTATGATAACCTTCAGCTATATAGTAATCTAGCAGAATCATATGAAAACAACGATGATGTTGATTAATGAATTCTTAACAATCAACATTCAGTATAGTATAATGTACATAGATACAGCAAAACTGTGGGTAAGGATTTAATCAATGGAAAGCATGAAGTGTTTTGAAATACAAGGACAAAAACCATTAATAGGAGAAATTGCTGTCAATGGATCTAAAAATTCGGTATTATCTCTTATCCCTGCACTTTGCATAGGGGAGGGGACCGGAATACTAAAAAACTCTCCAATAATCTCCGATATCAGCTCGATGAAAGCTATCTTAAATGAATTGAATATTGACATTACAACCAATAGAGATGAGTTAGTCATAAGTAATGATATATGCTACAGTAAACTGTCTCCCGCTTTTGTATCGCGTATAAGGGCATCAAACCTATTCCTAGGAGTGCTGCTATCTAAATATGGTAAAGCCGAGGTCCCGGTTCCGGGTGGTGATAGAATCGGCAATCGCCCTTTAGATATACACTTCTATATTTTCAGTAAGTTTGGTATTGATACCCGAGTAGAGGATGGATACATTAAATGCAACGCAACGGAATTTCCCTTTGAAGGACAAACGGTATTTTTGAGATATCCAAGTGTCGGAGCGACTGAAAATGCGATGCTTATTGCCTCTTTAGCCAAGAGTAGTTCCATAATATATAATGCAGCTATGGAACCGGAAATTACAGATATGGCTATACTGTTGAATAAGATGGGGGCATCCATAAGCGGAGCCGGAACACCGGTCATTAGGATAATACCAGCAAAAGAACTTAAGCGAGTTGAACATGATATTATGCCGGACCGATTAGAAGCAGGAACGATGATGTTTTACGCGGCTGCCACAAAAGGCAGAGTCATCATAAAAAATGTTGTTCCATCACATCTTATCTCGGTCATATCGCTGTTGAGCGATTGCGGAGTCAATGTCACAGTGGGAACCGACTCGATTGAAATCAATGCCATGCAAAGCAACGAGTACTCGAATATCTATGTGAGCGCTTTACCCTATCCGGGTTTTCCTACCGATTTACAGCCTTTTGCTTCGGTATTTGCCTTTCTCTGTCAGGGTGAATCGGTGATTGAAGATAATGTATATAAGGAGCGATTTGCCTATCTACAAGAAGTAATGAAGATGGGGTTATCCTTCAACCAGAGTTACGGAACTGTTCTGATAAAAGGACCTCAGAAATTTACTGGTGCTGAAATGGAAGGATTTGATATTCGTATGACGGCAGCAGTCATTATGGCCGCACTGATGGGTGAAGGAGTATCAAGAATACACGGATTATCTCATTTATATCGCGGATATGATAATTTTTATGATAAACTAAAGGCTGTCAAAGCAGATATTAAGTTGTGTAACTTATAATGAATATATGGACAGTTCATCCAAATTGAAATTTTACGGTTGAAGATTGCGTATAGATAACAAGCAGTTAGGATTACCTCAAATCATCTTATCTGCTTCATTTTTGTGTAGATACAATAGCATACCATTGAAACTAGGATACAATCTCCCGAACAGTCGTCCTTATCAATAAATCTATGACAGTGGCCATGTTCAAACATAATTTGCTAAGTTTTCTCTGTGCGTTTTGTTTAATGAGATTTCAGCAATCGACATTCCAACGCTTTGCATATGCTTAGTACTCATCCAGCATATACCCACTACTACTGTTGGAAATAGTCAAAAACTCATCATAATACTCGTCATTATATGAGAGAAATCAGAACCTATAGTATTATATGATGTGCTCATATGATAAATCCGAACGCTTCCCCGGTTTGTGCCATTCGAGGAAGATTCGGATTATGTACGTTTGGTGCGGCTAAGAGGACTTGAACCTCCACCGAGTAATCCCGACTAGAACCTGAATCTAGCGCGTCTGCCAGTTCCGCCATAGCCGCATGTGTTGTTCTGTCTATAGCATATTCTAGCATAAATTCTATGATAATCAATCTGTTTTTCTAAATCATCTAGAGTAAAATCAAGTATAATCACTTCATTTGCTTACATCAGCACCACAAATAATGTACAGTTCATGTTATATAGTGTCGTTTGCTCATATCTAGGGAAGGAAAAAAAGAATATGTAACCCAGCATTAGATCATATTTCCTAGACACAAAATTACTATTGACCAAAACCGCTTAAAGCTATAAACTAATAGGTGAAAAGGTATGATAATTTCATTTACTGCGAGAAACTATAAGAGTTTTCAAGAGTGTCTAAGAGTAGTATTGTCAGTATAAAAATGATTTTACCAATACCGAGGTTGATGATATAAGGTTATTGTATATAGAAAAATGCGTTCATCGGGGTAAAGCAATGCAAAAGACCATATATGTAGTGGATGACAATGATACAAATCTAATTACTGCGAAGGAAGCACTAAAGGATCAATATCGAGTAATGACCTTACCTTCGGCAGCGAGAATGTTTTCCCTCATAGACAGAGTTCCTCCGGATCTGATTCTTCTGGATATTGAAATGCCGGACATGGACGGGTTTGAAGCATTAGCTGTGTTAAAGGAAAACTCGGAGCACGCCGGTATACCGGTCATCTTCCTAACCAGCATGACCGACACCGAGATAGAGGTCAAGGGATTTCAACTCGGGGTGGTCGACTTTATCACAAAACCCTTCTCTCCTCCAGTACTCACCAATCGGGTACGAACTCATCTAAACATCGACGATATCATACGTGAGAGAACCGCTCAGCTACAACATCTGCAGAACGGAATCATCTATGTGCTAGCAGATATGGTTGAAAGCAGGGATGAAGGTACCGGTGGTCATGTTGACCGAACAGCCATATACATCGAGATTCTGATGAAAGCTATGATTGAAAACAATCTACATGCAGAAGAACTCAGGGATATGGATATGGAATCTCTTGTTTCATCTGCCCGATTACATGATGTAGGGAAGATTGCTATCTCAGATACTATTCTCAATAAACCTGGACGTTTGGATGATCAGGAGTTTGCCATCATGAAGACCCACACAATCGAAGGTGAGAAGTTCATAGATCAGATTATCTCACGAACCGGCAGTGTGGAGTTTTTGACCAGTGCAAAACTATTTGCTGGTTATCATCATGAACGTTGGGACGGACAGGGATACCCCTATCGCCTACAACACGACGAGATACCTCTTTTAGGACGCATAATGGCTATAGCTGATGTCTACGATGCGCTCATTTCGGTCAGACCATATAAAAAACCGTTCTCTCATGAAGAGGCCACCAAAATCATTATGGAGAATGCAGGCACGCAGTTTGATGCAGATATAGCGGATATCTTCTATCAAGTCCGTGATGAGTTTGAAAAGGTCGCTTCAGAAATGCAACCGCCTGCGGTCTAATGATTTGACTCTTACTACAAGTCTTTAAGGTACAAAGAGATTCTCTTATTCCGTGACATACTCCCCCACCTATGTCCCAAAAGGTACATAGAGGAGGGGGCTTCTCGCGCAAGATAACTAATGTTACCAGCAATTCCAGTAAGAACAAACTGAAATCAACGAGCTATCCCCGTGTGTCCCACGGTTCTTGTTACTATTTCATAACAGCATTTGTGGCTATGCTGATAATCTCTTTTCTTGTAGTATTCGTATTCCTTCATCTCTGATATTCA
>WRIP01000110.1 GCA_009782665.1 Oscillospiraceae bacterium | reverse complement strand
AAAATCCTGGATTGTTCTCAAACTGTTCATCACGGGTATCCATTATAGAGCGGCGGACCAATCGATTTCCACGGTTTCGAGCAGAGGCATTGCTGTTGCAAGGTCTATCCAATCAAAATTAAACATGAGATACGAGTCGTCTGTATCTAGATCTTTGTCTGGAGTACCCGGCATAGCAAATAACCAGAACATGTTATATCGCGAACCTATGTATTCCGCAACTAAATATTCTATCCCGTTTACGGTTACATTATCTGCCCATTGGATTTCTCCCAGCTCCTGTACCCACTCTTTGGCCGCTTCATCTTCTATAAACTTGGCAGGGTTATAGTTATTAGCAGGTCCTAAATACCTCACGAGTAAGTCAGGTTTATCAAAAGCGTCAGTTTGCTGTTTCAGGTTGATAAACTGAAAACCGTCATCTTCGAGATACCAGTTATCCACCAAGGCAACGCTGAATCCGTTCCATACCGCCCTATTTGAATCTACTTCATCCTCCTCCGGATCAGGCGTGGAAATGTCCTCTTGTGCTGGTGTCTGAGGTTGTTTCACTTCCGGTGTTTCCGTAGAAGCGGGTGTGGTCGTGGATACGGCATCGTTACTGCCAGAATTGTCGCCTCCACATGCTGAGAGTGAAAACGCTAATAGTATTACCAGCGCAATTGCAATAAACCTCTTTGTAGTCATAGATTGTTTCCTCCTTGAAAACGCAAATTCTCAACTACTGACTAAATGAAAAAATTTTTTTACTTAGTAGCCGTAAATGAAAACTCATTATGCCCTAAATTGTAACATGATTTTGTGCAAAAAAATACGTATAAGCACTACTTAACAGACCATTGCTCTAGTTGTTTATGCACATATTTCTGTTACCACGATCAAACATCAAAACTATCTGAACCTCAGGGAATGCCAAGAGCTTCCAGCTTTTTCGGCATAGAAACTATGATTGAGGTTGTTGATAGTTATCCGCAGACTAATCATTATTTGTCTGCGTCTTCACGTCTTCAACGTTCCATAAGCCATTTTTGTGTTTTGCCTTCATCCACCAGGAACATCTTGAGTAGGGTATCACGAATCCGAATGGTATAGCATATCCCGGGTCCACCACCCTTTGTGGATACAAGAGGTGATATGTCCACGATTCGGTCAATTGTATAACGCTTTCCGTCATCCAATACCACTGAAACGGGAATAAGACGCCCATCCTTATACCGATCCTCGTTTACATCGACATAGAATATATCATCAGTTTCCATGTAATCCAGATAGTTGACAAAGGTTCTCATTTTACTCTATGGTCTAAAAACCATACCTCCATCCATTTAGTTTTTTTCAAGCAGAAGAATGACCGTTAGAAAAACTGCCTGCAGAGTGTGAACTGACCATTATCACTCAATTCATATATCCGACTGGATGTATCACATGATCCGATACAGGGCTGATATTGCCGAGTGTTGAGTCAAGCAACAACATTGCTCGGTCGATGGAATAATGCCCGAAGCGACGACGAATTCCATCGATCGTGAACTCCAGATTCTCGAATTTCTCACGTCGCTGTTCATCCTCAAACAGACTTAGCTGACGTTGCTCGATTATGGGTGTGAGGTTGGTACCTCGTATTCCGATACTTCTCAAAGGCTTATTCCAATCCCAGTTCTGTCTCAGCAGTTGCATCGCAACATCACAGAGCTCCGTAGAAATATGCGATGGTTTTGGCAGTGGCATCTGCCGTTCAAACCAAAAGAGATCGTTGGTTCTCAAACTAATCTGTACTGTTTTTGCCATGAGCCCCTGCTCCCTCATCCGTTCCGAGACACTTTCGGCAAGATTCTGAAAGACTATGTGAGCATCCTCATCGTTCAGCAGATCCCGTGGACAGGTGGTGCTGTTCCCGATTGACTTGATCATGTTTTCCGAACCAGTCTCCGCAACGGGGGAAGAGTCATAACCGTTTGCGTAGGTGTGAAGAAACAATCCCCATTTGTGAAACCAACTCTTCAGTGTTATGGTATCGCACTGTGCAAGATCTCCGATGGTGCGTACACCGTAGGATACGAGCTTTGCCTTGGTAGCTCTGCCGACACCGAGCAGATCCTCTACCGGGAGCGGCCAGACTACGTTTCGGTAGTTATCTTCGTTAATGACCGTCGTTGCGTCAGGTTTCTTCATATCTGAACCGAGTTTTGCAAATATTTTGTTATAGCTCACACCGACCGAAATGGTGATTCCGAGTTCGGTTTTAGCCCGTTCACGCAGTTCGTTTGCCAGATTCTCACCTGTGGAGTGTTCTGCCAAACATCCTGTGACATCAACCCAAGACTCATCCAGTCCAAACGGCTCCACCTGCGGGGAGTATTCGCTCAGCATATCCTTGAAGTAACGGGAAAAGCGAAGGTACTTCTCATAATCCGGAGGAACGATTATGAGATTGGGACAGAGCTTCCTTGCTTCCCATAATGCCTGCCCGACACGAACTCCGTAGGGCCTTGCCTCATAATTTCTGGCCAATATTATTCCGTGGCGCTGTTCGGCATTTCCTCCGACGGCGACTGGATGTCCGCGCAGTTTCGGATGATATAGCATCTCGATGGATGCATAACAGTTATTCATATCAGCATGTAGAACAACACGGCGACCCACAACATTGTCTTCTTTCATAATATTTTGCCGCTAGCAGCACGCTATTTCTTAAATACTGAGAAGCAGATCTAAAATATTCCCAGTAAATAAAATTATTTCTTGTATTTTCCAATATATGGTGTATAATTGTGTCAGTAAGGATACAAACACAGATTTAGCAAAAATAGTTATAGGATTACGAACTCAAAAACCTGACTTGGATGACTCTCGTGAATTGCCTAACAGAATTGTAACTCTTAATTATTGGGAAGTCAATAGGTAGAATCCCAAATAATGTAAAAAAAATCGTATAATTACTAGTATATAGTGAATAATAACGGTTAGGAGGATGTGAGTATGGATTTGCCAAAAACCCTTGCAAGATTACGAACTCAGAAAAAAATAACACAGGCGACTGTTGCTGCCTATGTCTCGGAACAAACAAATAAACCTATTTCCTTCAGAGCGATTTCATACTGGGAGACTGGGATATCGTCACCATCAGTAGAGCAGTTCCTAGTGCTCTGTGATCTCTACGACGTCGAAGATATCCACTTTGTTTTCCGTGGTGTCAGCAACAGATACGAGAATCTGACGAGATTGAATGAACTGGGACGTAACAGGGTGGAGGAGTATATTGAGTTGTTGTTGTCCAATAATCTCTTTGCCGACCGTGATGCTCGTAGTGAAAGAACCGTATCTAGATACATAAAACTATTTGATGTTTCGGTAGCAGCAGTTAGCGGAAATTTACTTGATAACGACTCGTATGAAGAACTTGCTGTTGATGACATGGTTCCTGATGAGGCCGACTATGCTGTGCGAGTAACCGGAAACAGCATGATTCCCCGTTTCATAGACGGGCAGATAGTGTTTGTAAAAGCTCAACCCTGGATTGATATCGGAGAGATAGGGATATTCTCTCTAAATGGAGATGCTTATATAAAGAAACTCGGGGTAAGGGAACTCGTTTCACTTAATCCTGACTATGATCCAATAAGCATAGGGAGTTACGATTCTGTATATGTACTAGGTCGAGTATTGGGATAACTCTATAAGTTTTTCACATTGTAGATATCAAGCAACGAATGAGACTAATGCAGCTGAGGTAACTGATGATAGAACAAAGGTACACAAGAAATATTGGGACGTTAACGGTTGAAGAAAACCTGCTACTTCACACAAAACGCGTGTGTGTGGTCGGATGTGGAGGACTGGGAGGATACGTTATTGAATCTCTCGGTAGAATAGGTGTCGGACATATAACGGCGATAGATGATGACAGGTTTGATGAATCGAATCTGAACCGTCAGCTGACCAGTGAGATATCGCTTATTGGTACGTCAAAAGCGCTTGCAGCAAAAAAACGTATGTTCAGTATCAATCCATCAATTGAGCTTGATGCGATTGAAATTAGGTTAGATAGTAGTAATGTTAAACATCTCTTAGCTGATCATGATGTTATAGTTGATGCACTGGATTCTATAGCTACAAGACGAGTCTTACAGGATACATGCGAGCAACTATCCATTCCTCTAGTACACGGAGCAATCGGTGGATGGTTTGGGCAGGTAACGGTCATTCTGCCAGGAGACAGAACCTTCGATAAGATATATCCTTCAGAAATAGAGCAGGGAATCGAAGCCAATCTTGGTAATCCTAGTTTTACACCAGCTGTTGTAGCAAATATACAAGTGGCTGAGACAATAAAGTTGCTCATAAATAGGGGAGAAATACTCAGTAGAAAGGTACTAAATATTGACCTTTTACATCAGGATTATTTCATCTTTAGCATTTAAGGAAATAGGTACTCCTAGTGTATTAAATACGCGTAAATTCCCAAAGTGAACTCCAAAGTTTAAAACTGGAGAGATTAGTGTAAAAATGATGGAAATACGAACTGAAAAAGAAATAGGATAGCGGAAGAGGAATAAAAACCTAAAAAACTAAAACTTGAAAAGCAAACAAGTCGGAATTTACTATATACCAACATACTAGGTGTCATAAATTTAGAGTGTAGGGATAAGGAAACCAGGTACCTGTGAATCGTTTCCTACTGGATAAAATGAAGATGGTATATATTCTTTAACATTGATTTGACTTTAGCAGTGCAAATATCTAAAATTAGAAATATGAGAGGTACATTTTGACTACTGGTGATCGTGATCTACAAGCACATCAATTAAGCTACGATAAGATTATAAAAAATACGTTGATGAAAAGTAATGAACTGACAATTCGCTTCATAAACGGACTGTTTGGGGAGAGTATCCCACTAGATGCAACTATTGAATGGCTTGATAAAGAGAGTGTTATAGACCGATACACTACTATCGTTGCAGATTTCTATCCGAAAATAAATGGTAGGATGTATTCTTTTGAGGTAGAACAGAATGGCAGTGGAGATATGGCTATTCGTGTGTTCCGATATGCCATCGCTGGAGCTTTGCTTCACGGCTTGATAACAACAAAGTCCCAAGCCGACCTCATATTCC
>WRIP01000109.1 GCA_009782665.1 Oscillospiraceae bacterium | reverse complement strand
ATGACAGCTCCGACTGTTTCGGTTATCGGTTCTACTTCAGCAGTGGGAAATCTATAGCTATAGCAACTGATTTAGGACGTATCGACGATAATCTCATCAAGACACTCTCAGGTTGTCATTTTGTGGGTATTGAAGCCAACTACGACCACAATATGTTGATGGATGGTTCCTACCCTCAGTACCTGAAGCAGAGGATAGCTTCAAGGGTTGGACATCTGTCCAACAAGGATTGTGCCCAAATGATAGTAAGTCTAGCAGAGTCGGGAACCACCGAGTTTATGTTAATGCATTTATCGAAGGAGAACAACGATGAATCTTTAGCACAGACTGAAATACTATCAAAACTTGAGGATCACAGCTTTACTGACTGTATGGTACATGTAGCTCCCCGGAATGAACCGAGTATAGTTGTGGAGATTTAGTAGAATGTTTAAAATCGAGGTTGTCGCAATTGGTAGATTATATAAGGAATTTCTAAAGTCCGGCGAAGGTGAGTACCTTAGGAGAATCTCTCCATATTATGACCTTAAGATAGTTGAGTTACCTGAGGAAAAAGAAAAAGGAACTCATGAAGGTGATATACTGCGAACCATTACGACCGAAGGTCAGAGTATATTGAAGTATCTAGAAAAGCAGAAACTACCGGTGTTTGCACTGGCAATCGAAGGGACTGCAGTCTCTTCAGAATCTTTCGCTAAACTGCTATCAGACTCAGCTCTCACGGTTCCCGGGTGTATCTTTGTAATCGGGGGATCCAATGGGCTTAGTGAAACAGTCAAACAAAGAGCAAATCGACTCATCTCTTTTTCCGATTTGACCTTCCCGCACCAGCTCATGAGAGTTATATTACTAGAACAGATATATAGGGCAGCGACAATAAATAACGGGATAACCTATCATAAGTAAAGATAGAATATATTGACCATAGTGAAAGGAATTGAAAATATTGAAAGAAATTAATGCTTCGGAAGCTAACTTTCAACAGGAGGTACTTGACAGTCCGGTACCGGTTTTAGTAGATTTCTGGGCAGCCTGGTGCGGACCTTGTAGTATAGTCGCTCCTATTCTTGACGCTGTTGCGTTGGAGATGGCAGGTAAGGTTAAGGTCGTAAAGGTCAACGTGGATGAAAACAATGCCTTAGCTATTAAATATGCGATACAAGCCATTCCTACACTCTTGTTGTTCAAAAATGGAGAAGTTGTAAAAACACTGGTAGGAGTGCATCAGAAGGCTGAGATCCTACAGTTGCTTCAATAGAAAAAGCCTCCTGCATCGCAGGAGACCTTATTGTTTCAATATGCTTCGTTATTCGGCTATCGGATTGCGATAGACATCTACAACAATACTGTTGATTACAATATCTTCTTTTGGACGATTGTCATCGTTAGTTTGAACGGCATTTATCGCATCGATTATATCCAAACCATCATAAACCTGACCGAATATGGTATAGTTATAGTCGAGGGTAGGTCTGCCACCCACCTCTCGATATGCATCGATGACGCTTCCAGAGTATCCCGCACTCTTCATTTTGTTGATTAACTCTTCGTTAATCTCACCACCGGTTACGATAAAGAACTGACTCTTGTTGGTGTTCTTACCGGTATTCACCATACACAATGCGCCACGATAGTGGTGCAGGTCATCGGTGAATTCATCCTCAAACGGAAGCATCCATTTGCTGTCACCACCACTGCCGGTGTATGTGGGATCCCCACCTTGGATGATAAATTCGGTGATTACACGATGAAAGGTACTTTCGTTATAGTATCCATTCTTAGCAAGTGTTACAAAGTTGTCGACGGATTTGGGAGTATACTGAGGATAAAGGACGGCTTTGAACACCCCCATAGATGTGTCAAACACCACGATGGTATCGCCAACCGCTGGCAAGCGTAGCTGTAGCTCGGGACTTGTGTGAATCTCAAGCTCTGAGTCTGACTTCTTACATCCGACCATAAAGGTTATTATCATCAGTGTTATGAACAGAATAGCGATTACTTTTCTCATAACTCTCCTCCCAGATATTGCAAAGGGTTGATAGATATATCATAGAACAAAATGAACTGAATTGCTAGTCCCTGGTATATATGACCAGAAACCGTAACACCTTGGGGCGAAACCCCCATACGATAGATATTTATAATGAGTAGGAGATGAACATGAAGATACTAGCAATTTGCGGAGCCGCAAACAAGAATCGAAATACTATGACCATGCTACAGCATGCATATGATGGTGCCATGAGTGTGGACGGTGCTGTCGGAGAGATAATTAACCTGTATGACCTAGACTACAAGGGTTGTACTGGTTGTCATTGCTGTAAACTGCTGGATGAAGCGATGTTTGCTCGTTGTGCACAGGTTGATGAGCTTTCACCAGTACTTGAAAAGGCTATCGGTGCTGACCTGATTTTCATCGGTTCTCCAATCTATTTTGGCGATATAACCGGACAGACTCGTGCATTTCTTGAGCGATATCTGTTCCCAGGTATTACCTATAACAAAAACCGAGTACCGGTCTATCCCAAACGAACGAAGGTGGGTTGGGTATTCACCATGAATGCACCGGGTGATACATATACCGATCTGTTCAATCAAATTGTATCAATGACCGACAGAATTATTGGTGAGTCAAAACATGTCATAGCATACCATACCAAACAGTTTGAAGACTACTCAAAATATGCTGCAACTATGTTTGATGTGGATATGATTACAAAGCGTAATGAAGAACAGTTCCCTAAAGACTGTGAAGCCGCATATATGATGGGAAAACAACTCGCAGCGAGTGTAGCGAGGGTAGATTATTAGTTAAACCATACTTCCCTAAAGGGTATATTGAGGTATAGATGGGCAACCGATTGAAACAATTCATCAAGCAACACAGCAGGTGGTTTATTGCACTTGTCATTTTCCTACTTTCGATTGCTGTTTTTGAGTTTTTTATGGGAGCTACCATTGCCGCTGCTCCCGATAAGCTACGCTCGGAATACCTATTGAATCCCCAAATAACCTATGAACTACCTATAACAGAAGAAGGTATCTCACAGATATTTAGACATGAGGGAACCATATATTCCTTCGGTATTATCGTTAATTCTTACACAAATACCGGTTCTCTAAAACTCAGCCTATATGATACTGACCGGAAGCTCATAGTGGAATCTGAGAAAGAGCTGACAAAAACCACATCAGGTACCATGATCTTTGAGTTTCCCAAACCGATAGTACTCTCAAAAGATGAGTATCTGATTGAGATAATAGTAAATGACAATGATACCGTTGTCATTAAGGTTGGAGATATTACCATCGGAGACAATGAAAAGCAACAGGCAATAGCCTTGTTTGCAGAGGTCGAAAGACTCAGCAACTTCATTATCGTCTTCTATCGGATATTCGCTATAATCGTTTCCCTTTCGATTGCTGTGATGTATCTCTTATCCAAAAGAGATATACCTCTATATAAGCTTTATCTGGTAGGCGCTATACTGCTAGGAGTAATATACTGCACCATACTGCCACCATATTCTGCTCCCGATGAACAGTTCCATATTAATGAAGCATTCACCCTATCGTCATCATGGATGGGGCAACTCCCGGATGAGTATATAGCACTTTCAAATTCAAGGAGATTCAAGTCAAACGTCAAAAGAGCTGACGATAACAACGCGGTCTTGGAAAACTATCATACTTCTGCTTTCTCATACACCGCTCTATTTAATGGATTCTTTGGCAGCAATGAAGATAACACACCAACCGTCTTCAGTGGTGAACAGGTTGGAGGATTCAGACTGCTGTACTATCCGGCTGCACTAGGAATTACCATTGCCAGAATTCTAAAACTTGGTTTTAGTTTTTCTCTTGTCATGGGACGAATATTTAATCTTGCTTGCTATATTGCATTGACTACACTGGCAGTGAAGTTTACACCCATAAAGAAGGCACTTTTTGCCATCATCGGTCTTCTACCAATGTCCATGCATCTAGCTGCGAGTTTCAGCCGAGATTGTTTAACCATAGCAGTGTATTCGTTCTTTACCGCATATTTCTTCTATCTAAAACTGGAACAAAAAAAGATAACTCTGAAACATCTTGTAGTTATTGCCGTAGTATCAATCTTTGCTTTACCAGCAAAAATCGTATATGCTCCACTGTTACTCATGTTGTTACTGATTCCGAATGAGAGAATTTATCTTCGCAAAAAAAAGATACCTGAGCAGTATGTTAAAAGAGCTAAAATATGTCTGGCAATAGTCGGAATAGCTGCCTTCATCTTAGTGTCACTACCTCGACTAAGAATCCTGTTTCGAGCACCAGCAAATATCACCGAGAGTACCAATCCCGACAGTATACGTTATACAGCCCGGTATGTGTTAGGTCATCTGAAGGATACTGTATGGTTGCTCCTTAACACTATATTCTCCAATACTACCTTCTACCTAAACACATTGATAGGTGGTAGACTCGGGTACTACAGTATCGAGATAGATTGGTTTTTCATTCTCGGCTTCTATCTATTACTCGTTCTGACCCTGATTCCGCAAAAGAATGAAAAGTATCGCTTAGACAACATGACAAAGAAACTAGGTATTTTCTCTTCAGTTATTACATCTTTACTTGTTGTCTTTGCATGTATCGGATGGACTCCGACCTATTACCTGGCTATCTACGGTCTGCAGGGCAGGTATTTCCTACCGCTACTGCCATTACTGCTGTGTTCCGTATTTAGCGGAAAGATACCGAAACTACAGAAATTAAGCTACAACCAAAACATAGACAGAACACTACTACCCATTGCTTTTACTCTGTCTTCTTGTGTAGCCTTGAATGCATTCCTATTTATTGTGAATACCTGAATGCGTCATATTGCCAAATTATATATATGAGAAAAAAGATGGTGTAGGTTACCGGCCTACACCATTATCAGTTTTACAGAAATGTATCGAAAAGATCTCCTTGTACTTCGGGTATTCCAGCAGGTATCGTTCGGTTACAGTTTTTGTTATTGATTCAATATAGTCAGGGTTAACCAATGCAACACAGCATCCGTTGAAGCCAGCTCCGCTGAATCTACCTCCGTAGATACCTTTGGTTTCGGTCATGATGTTGTAGAAAAAGATAA
>WRIP01000108.1 GCA_009782665.1 Oscillospiraceae bacterium | reverse complement strand
TGGGGGAGAGGGTGACTGGAAGACAGCTGCACTTACCCACATAATGAAGGTTATGGGGGAAGGAAAAGGAAAAGGGACCTCCTTTATGGAGGACTACACATATGATCTGACCGAGAATCAACAGTATAGTCTCGGCGCTCACATGCTTGAGGTCTGCCCTACCATAGCAGCAGCAACCCCTAAGGTTGAGGTACATTCGCTGTCGATAGGCGGAAAGGAACCACCTGCTAGATTGGTATTCGAAGGTAAAGCCGGCAAAGCAATACTGGCTACCATAGTCGATATGGGTAATCGGTTCAGGATGATTGTTCATGATATTGAGTGTGTGAAACCGATATATGAGATGCCGAATCTGCCGGTCGCTCGGGTCATGTGGAGAGCAGAACCTAACTTCGCTACAGGCACCGAGTGTTGGATTATTGCAGGAGGAGCACATCATTCGGTACTCTCCTACGATGTTACTGCCGAACAGATGAAAGATTTTGCTCGAATTCTCGGGGTAGAATTTGTCCACATACACGCAAACACCGAGGTGAATTCCTTTGAGGATCAGATAACACTACTTAATGCTATTGGTAGATTTCGTTAGAAATGGTGTAAGGGATGTATTATGCTACAGTTATTGAAACAACAGGTATTTGAAGCTAACAAACTCCTCGTCAAATACAACCTTGTGACCTTGACCTGGGGGAATGCTAGCGGGATCGACCGAGCTGAGAATATCATGGTCATAAAACCCAGCGGGGTTGAGTATGATACTATGAAACCGGAGGACATGGTTTTAGTTAATGTTGACACCGGGCAAGTTGTTGAGGGTAGTCTGAAACCTTCATCTGACACCGCTACCCATCTTGAACTATATCGCAGGTTCGAACAGATAGGAGGGGTAGTGCACACACATAGCCGTTGGGCGACTATAATGGCTCAAGCTGGTCTAGATGTCATGGCACTTGGAACCACACATGCTGACTATTTTTATGGGGCAATTCCCTGTACTCGAGATCTGAGCGATGATGAAATCGCTAGCGATTATGAGTATAACACCGGAACTCTCATAACAGAGACATTTATGGATATTGACCCCGAGGCAGTTCCAGCGGTTTTAGTGAGAGGACACGGTCCGTTTTGTTGGGGAAGGACCCCACGGGAGGCAGTGGAACATGCATTGATTATCGAAGAGGTTAGTATGATGGCATATCATAATCTGCTAATCGATAGGGGTATTAGGCAGATATCACCTACACTACTGGCTAAACACTATTTACGAAAACACGGAGCAGGCGCATACTACGGACAATAAGAAAGATTCAGGAGACAGGTTAATACCTGTCTCCTGAATATTTTTTAGAATAAATTACGGTGCGAGTATCCGACCTAAAAGACAGCAATCATTTCTATCTCTACTTTAGCTCCTCTGGGTAATCCAGCAACCTCAATGGTTGAGCGAGCAGGGTAAGGTTCAGAAAAAAAGCTGGCATAAACCTCATTCATAGCCGTAAAGTCAGCTAGATCGGTCATGAATACGGTGGTTTTTACTACATTCGACATCGATAACCCAGCAGCCTTGAGTATTTCCTCTCCATTCTTGAGCGATTGTGTAGTTTGTTCGCTGATATCATCGGGGATACTACCATTGGTATTATCAATAGGTATCTGCCCCGAAATATATAGCATATTGTTGGCCTTAATGCTCTGTGAATACGGACCGATGGCAGAAGGTGCTCTATCGGTTGTGATGGATTGTTTCATTGTATGTGTTTCTTTCATTTATTTATTTAAACTCTACTAGTAACCTTGAACAGTCTTACGGTTCGCCTCATTTTAGCATATCTGCGAAGAGTTTATCCTGCATATATCTCAGCTCCCAAAGGGTAGAACTCTCGGGTGGCTGGACCATATCCATTGTGATGAGGGTTCCTTCGGGTATGTCTTTAGCGAACTTATTACCTTCCAGCATATAGAAGGGTATAGGGGAGCTATCGGTTAACGCAAAACCATCAACCAGTTCGCATTTAAAGTCTCGGTTCCATCCACTGTCACCTAACGGTCCTACCATCTCACCAGCCTTCATATCGCGACGAGTGGTACAAATTATATCAACAAGCGGTAGAATCTCACTGCTACCGGTAGGTGTATTTAACAGACCAGCACAGAGAATAGACATAGCGGTTTCGGCTCCGCACAAATGATAGGGTCGGTAAAGTACACCTGTCGTGGTATCGAAGTTGGTTATGAAACCTTTTCGTCTCATCTTCTCCATTGCGTAAGCATTGTCACAACGTATCACAAGGAATATGCTACCTCCATAGGGAGGATCACCCTTCTTGCGGATTATGGTCGGAATGTCTACTACGCTACGAGTGTTGTCGTTGATTCCGCCCATTTCAGCAGGAATCAGTACACTCGGTAGTTCATCCCAGTAGACCAATGGGTGTATAGGAGTTTTTCTGTCGGGTAGTAATCCGGTTCCATTTGCTGCAACTGCCATATGACAGTATGGATCTCCACACTCTTCGTCGAGGAAAAATACCGAGGTAAGCGCTCTTCTAGCTTCAATGACCTCACGCAGGTTATCTTTGTTTACCCGTTCCATTAACTTCATCTCTTCATCAGAAAGATGTACGACCTTTCCTCTACTGGAGATGGTCTTTGCTTGAGGATCGAACATCGCTTCATGCGTATTGCCACCACTGAGCACCTCGAAGCCCATGCTTCTTGCCCATCCAATCATTCCCATGAGCAATCCTGGTTCATCACCATCATCGGTTGTGTAGACAACCCCCTTGTCATCTGCCATCTTTTTCAGAAGAGATCCGACTACACTGTCCGCCTCTTTATCAACCATAACGAGATGTTTACCGGCTTGAATTGTAGCCTTTGCATAGACGGCTCCACATTCAGGAGAACGAGTCTCACAGGCTATTACATCAAGTGGCATATCCATCAATAGCAAGGCATCCTCTACTATGACATGGAACCCTGAATCATATGCTTGATTAGCTTCTACAAGAGTTCGACAGATCTTAATGTTCTCTTGGGAAACACCTGCATTGATATATGCATCGTGTGCACGAGACAGGTTTAGCTCCGCAACAACGCGTATCTCCAAGCGGGGTACAGTACTGCCTTGGGTCACAATTGTTGAACCAAAACTACCTGCTCCAATTAAACCTGCATGAACAATACCGTCGGTGTTTTTAAACAGATTTTCGTAGATCATAATCTCTCTCCTAATCTAAAATATGGTGATATAGACAGCATTTATGGTATTTCATGACCTTTTGCTGCAGTATATAACCGGAACCAATGATCACGCGATAGGTCAAGAAAGGCTCCGCCAACCGTGTTTTTCATCCATTCAATTCGACCGCAGCCGATTAATGCCGCACCTTTTGCCGGATGTTTTAGTACCCATGCCAGTGCAATCTGTTCAATTGGGATATCACCAAGCTCACAGGAAATCTCCTTAAGAACAGTTAGTAATCTCAGATCATCTTGGTTGCGTGGAGCAAACAAGCGACCTCCACCTAAAGGAGCATAGTACAACGGAGTAATATGGTGCTGCTGGCATTGATCTAGCACACCATTTTCATAGTATGTCATATCAAATAAGCTGTAGGGTACTTCGTTGGCTATTAGTGGAAATGAAAGACGCGAGCTCAATAAATCTAACTGATGAGGTAGGAAGTTCGATACTCCGAAGTATCTGACTTTTCCATCGTCCTTCAATCTGGTCAGTGCTTCAGATACTTCATCGGCGTCCATCAGCATATCTGGCCGATGCATCATGAACAGATCAATATGATCGATATGCATGCGCTTCAAAGAACGCTCTGCGGAATTTATGATACTTTCCTTTGATGTGTTATAGCAGTGATATCCGATACCACGACCTTCAATACCGTATTTCGTCAGTATTGTGACAGCGTCACGTAGATCTGGACGCGAATAAAAAACCTCACCTAATAGGCTTTCAGCTCTTCCGCCAGAGTAGACTGCTGCCAGATCAAAGGTAGTAATCCCTTCTGAAATACAACATTCTACGTATTCGCTGAGTTTGCCGCTATCCATGTTTTCTTCATGTACCAAGCTACCAAAACCTTGGATTATTTTTGTTACTTTTAGTTGTGATTTACCAACGAGAATTTTCGATAACTCCATATCAATAACCTACGATGCTTTCATTAGTATTGTTGTGAGTATACTCGAGGGATTACTCATATATCGATGATGATATTGTGAACTGTCTATTGTCCAGTGTTTATTTCTTATTCAGACATACTGTTTGCGAATTGGATTAAGAAATCCATCCTTTGCTGGAGAGTACTTTCTTAATTACCGTTTCCTCAACTACTCGCTTTCTACAGTATGCTCTAAAAGACTCTTAATCATCTTATCTTTTTCAGCCAGTTGTTCTTTTAGCTCAACCATGAGATCTTTTGTTTCAGCCAGTTGTTCTTCTTTTTCAGCTAGTTGCTCTTCTGATTCTGCCAATGCTATGATATATGCTCTATTTGCTTCAGCAACTCTCGAATTAAAATCCATTTGAGCAACTAAATGGCGTTCATACTCGAGGCGAACATCTTTATTGGCAGAAACTCTCTTAAGAGTGCTACAGCTTTATTCAGTTCTGGGCTTTTTGTAGCAAGCATAGTTAACACACTTTCTTCGTTCGAATCGATGTAACGCATCCAAGACCACAAAGGAGTACCATCATCATTAGGAATCTTACTTAGATCCAGACAGTTGATTTCTACCAAATCCGAAAGCTCAATGCCTTCAGCGGTGCGATAACGAAACTGATTATGGTATAAATCATTTGAGGATATATACAAAGCGTCGGTAATTAGTATCGTCTTAACCTGATGAATCTCTTCCCACTTTCTACCGGAATTCAGTTGCTCGGTCACTAACTTTGATTGAGCAAATATGGTTCGAGCATTAAAACCTACAAATAGCTGTCGCTGTATTTCAATGTGAATAATAGTCCCGCTTTGAGTATGAAGTCTAACATCCAAGACAGAGGATTTACTATCAACTGAATTTTTTAGCAGATGAGGATCATCAATAGTCAGGTAACCATATTTATGCGCGGGAACGTAGAGTACCGAACTCAAAAACGCCTGGAGGATATCAATATTTTCACTGACCCCGAAAACCGATTTAAACACGAAGTC
>WRIP01000107.1 GCA_009782665.1 Oscillospiraceae bacterium | reverse complement strand
CAGCGAAGGTCTTATCATCGTCAACAACCAGAATCGTATCCAACTTATAAATTCAGCAGCACTGGCAATCTTCGGGGTATCGACCGATATTACAGGGGAAAACCTCAACTATCTGACATACAACAATGATATGGGTCATGCAGTCAGAGAATGCCAAAGCAGCGATACCAATGCGATTTTTGAACTGACACTGAGAGGGCGGGTTTACTTCATTTCGATTAAACGCCTATCTAACTCTGATTTGGTTATGGTAACCTTGACCGATGTCAACGAGATAAAGGAAACCTCTAGACGGCGTGAAGAGTTTTTTGCTAATGCGTCTCATGAACTGAAAACCCCTCTCACATCAATTAAAGGGTTTAACGAGTTGGCTCAGATAAATAACAAGGACGAAAAAATTGAAAAATACATAAGCGGAATATCCAGAGAAACCGATAGAATGTTATCATTGATTGCTGATATGTTAAAACTATCGGAACTGGAGATATCCACTCAAACTCCATCTGATACTGTTACAATCTCGCTAGCTGAGATTGTAACAGAGGTAATTACGTCACTTGAGACGACTATATCCGAAAAGAACCTCTCTATCGATATTATCGGTGATGCCTCTGTCACGGCAAAACCCGAACACCTATATGAGCTGATAAAAAACTTGATTGAAAACGCCGTGAGATACAATAAACAGGATGGCAGTATATCCATCACTATGGAGTCGGAGCGAAACAAAAACTGGTTGTTCATACATGATACCGGCATAGGGATTTCTTCCGATGAGCAAATACGTATCTTCGAGAGATTCTATCGTGTAGAAAAGAGCAGGTCATCGCGTAACGGAGGTACCGGATTGGGTCTTTCAATCGTCAAACATATATGTTTCATCTACAACTGGGATGTGACACTGAAGAGTACATTAGGCTTAGGCACCGAGGTAACGATTACCTTTAATGGTTAGCAAAAAGGAGTTAGTATTTCCTTCATATAGCTGTTTCGAGTACAATCCATGATCCGATTGTATATTATTCGACTAGGAGGTAGGTGTTATTCAATTACTACCTCTGGCAACCCCTATCTTTTGTTAGATGGTGGTTTCAGCGACTAATCAGTAACCGAGAGGAAATACTACCTCTCGGTTAATTCTGATGATGTCTTACTCAAACATCGAGAACCTAGTAATTTCACTCTTCTATACTCATAATGATCTATGCCACCTCTTCGAAACTAGTCTGCTCAATAGAGGATGTTTTCTTTTTCCTCTGTTTTATCCACCGTATTAATTTCGAATGGTTCCGTGCAGTAATTGAGCTTTGACTTCATTCCCCGCTTGATATAACGCCTGTTCGTCACGATATTATCCCAGTGTCACCAGTCAACAGACAGATATTTTTCGCCGCAACCGGCTGCATTAGAATCCTGCCCCAATAGGATAAACCTATGACTAATACCTAGAAGTATGGATCGCTCCTTGATAAGGAGCGATCCCTTAGAGTTTTTCTCTGTACTCTTTTGTTCGAGGGTTTAGTTATATAGGATATTGGACCCTCTTACATCTGACGTATCATCGTTTCCGGTATTCTTGTTCTGTTTGAAAGCGAGTGATGCAGCGACAATACCTAAGATAAAGAGCACACCACATACAATGGACCATGAATCGAACAGTACCATTATCTGTTTGGACATATCTTCATTCAATACGAACAACAGTATTCCAACTACTGATGATACTATGGCAATAGGTACCCAGATGAGTCTCTTACGTCTGGATTTTTCTTTAGCTTCAGGAGCTAACAAATCAATCCCATAAGCATTACTGCGGGCAGCTATAGTTCTAATAACTGTAATGATAATCTGCAGTGTACCTGCAATCGCCAGTATAAGGTTCATCAATGACCATACATAATCTACACTTGTACCCCAGAGAGGTATTTCGGTATTCCCGATATTAATGGTTGGGATGTTACTGTCGGGTATATTCGCAGTCGGATTATTATCACCTTCAGAATCAGTGGGAGGTGTAGTAGATGAATTCTGATTCGGAGAAATGAATTGCAATCCGTCATCAATCTCTTCATAAAACTCGTCTATATCTCCACCATCCAATGGAGCATATATTGCTGTAACGATGTAGCTTTCAACTTCATCTATGATCTCAGCACTGCTAAAGGTCACATCCGCGATGTAGTATATTACTGCTAGATATGATTCAACACCTCTGAATATCAATGTGGCAGCGTATTCTTCCGGAAGACTGCTAGGATCGTTATCTTCCCATCGTTTAATTTCAAAGCTTACACCGGCACGTTCCAGGGTTGCCTTTTGGGTTCCACTGGCTGAGGTAGCTGATGATACATCAAACTCCATGTTTTCTGGTAGATCAGATACATCGTTGGTCCTCAGCTTATCGATAACCACTTCTCTATCGACATTACGTTCAAATCCCGCTTCAACCGGTGTGAGGTCGATACCCATATCTTCGACTAATGCTAAATCCGCAGGGGATAACGCTCCACCGATTCTGAAACTGTAGTTTCTGGTAATTGGGAGCAGGCCCTCGAGCACTGGTGTAGATAGACTGACCAGTACATATTCTCTACCGAATTGATTAAGAGTACTAGGTATATCGAGATCGGCTTCATTGCCCGCAGTATAACGGAACTCCATGGTGATATTATCGGTGAGTTCATCTTCGGGTGCTGCTTGTACGCTTCCAAGTGGTAACGCAATGAGCATTAAGGTTACGAGAAGAGAAATGGCTTTGACGACACCTTTCTTATCGTGTCTTTTTCTTTTTCTGAATAATACTATACCAACCAGCACCAATATGATGGTACCGGAGGCGACCAGACCTACAATCCAGATGGTAATATTAGTATCATCACCGGTATATGATCTGCCGTATCTCAAGAAGTTGCGAAGTCTCTCACGTCCTCCACTGCTTCTCAAATCAATACCCATTCTAGCTGCATTATCGACAAAGGAATCCTCAATGAAGAAATCATATGGATCTAGTTCAGTGATTTCTCCGGTAAACGTCGGGATAACCTTGGTGAGCACCGCATCGTGATCGTAATCATAGAAATATCGGTCAGATGCACTTGTTGAGTTCGGGTTAACGGTAGCTATACGTGCTATTGCTGAAGATACAATCTCTTGATTTCCTACCATAACTCCCGAAGCTGATACTAGATATGAAGCAGGTTTGAGGTTGTCGGCAGTTGCTGCACCTGGGGAATAGTCGGTTCGAGACGGGTCGGGTGTCCAATCAACATTGTTACCGTTGATGCTGTTTTGTACCGAAGCCGGTTCAGTTGCTAGCATTATGATTCCGTCAAACGTCTGCCGGTCATTGTACAGATTGCGGTTTTCGCTCGCAGATATTGAGATTAGATTACATACACCGTTCGACATATATGAATCTACAAATGATTGTGACATTCTGACTAGTTCACCATTGTTATATGAATCGAGATTAACACTTTCTTTAGAAGCCGTGCGGTGTTCATCGTTCTGTGAGGTTCGTTCATAGTTCATGCAGGTGAATCCGACTTCAATGGCACCGTATTCGAATCTGAGTGCGGTAATGTATTCACCCTTAGCTAATCCCAAATCCGATACCTTCAGGTGATTCCGAACTTCTGTACTAAGGTTTTCTTTCCAAAGCCGATAACCTGTATTTGGGAATGCTCCGTTAGTGTTGTTCAATGAAGGATGTTGGTAGGTTGAGCTGGTAGTATTCGTCTTGAACCAGACATTGAATAAGCCATCCTCATCTCCAAATACAATCGGGGTCCAGAGCTCTTCTAGGTATACCTGATTCAGTTTCCCTATATTCTCGAGTGGGTCATCCAGCACAAACTCATCAGCCGGGATATTCGAGGTTGAACGGAAGGCTACGTCATAACGATATCTTTCATCCTCCAGTCCTACGTTATAGAAACCTTCCTGGTTAGGCAGACTGCGATAGGCTGCACTTGTGAGCTTGATGGTATCCTTATATACCTCGCAGGAGATATATTCATTAAGGTTGTTCTCGATGGTGATATTATCAGAGATTTGATTAATACTACCGTCAATGGAAGTCAGATCAATGAATGAAAACAGTGTTTGTGCTCCCACCTGATCTGTATAATACTGTGGTGCTGCAACCTCTACTAATAGATAGATCTGATCCTCTTCAGGTTCCGGCACTAAATACATAGAATCAAACATAATCACGCCATGTTCGGAAGTAGACTCAACACCGCCGGCAATATACCAGAACTTGGTCGGTACTCCACCAACATCTATTGTGATTTCGTCGAGTAAACTGCCGGAGGATGGCCTGTGTACATCGTGTTCATAAGCATTCACATAAAGTGCGAACACAACCCCTTCTAACGGTAGATGGTTATGACCATCCACCTTGAATACAGTTAGGACTGTTCTTTGACCTTGTGCTTCACCTTTAGCTCTGGTGACGGTGAATATATCTTCAACTTCAGAAGTATACTCACCGAATAAATTAACTGTGTTTACAATCGGAATAGGAGCACCTGCTTCACCCTTGACCAATGCATTGTAGGTTAGAATTATCGGTGTTTCATCCGGAATTTTGAATGTAATGATGTTGTTTACATCATCAAAAACATAGGTCCAGGCATCACTCACTTCTAAGTCAGCGACTACAGGGGTATAGTAGTTACTGCCGTTCATCTTAGCATAGAATTGAATCGAGCTGCGGTAGGGTGCTAAGGATGTACTCATTTGATCTATCATCGAAATGAGCCCGTTTTCATCCTTATTGGGAGGTCCGTTGGCTAAAGCCACACCGAGTGGATTAATACCGATTTCGATATGTACTTTGTTCTCATCCTCTCGTGCCATATTCTTATCGACAGCAAAACGATCATAGAGCGTGGTTGTACCACTGGTAAAACCAAACATTGAAGCGGAATTAATTACCGAACCTTGAACTTCTTGGTTAATTACGGTATCGATTATCTTCATCTGATAGTATATGAAGATGGAACTACTCGGATGACGGTTCTCAGGCTTCCACCACTCTGCTATCGAGGGATCGGTCACAGTGTCAGGAGGTCCAACCCAGTAGGTTTGAGTTACATTCGGAGGACTGGATGGCGGTCCCGTGATCTGGTTCAAATCACTGAGAAACACCGAAATGGTGGAGGTTCCGTCACCATTATCTTGGATAAACGTTGTAAGCAGATCGGTATTCGGGTCTCCGCTATCATACGCAGCGTAAAACCTACTGCTGTAACCACTGCCGGAACTGTTGAGTTG
>WRIP01000106.1 GCA_009782665.1 Oscillospiraceae bacterium | reverse complement strand
CGTGACAGAGTTATTACCCAAAGTGAAATGATAGATGTACTATGGCCATCTGAGGATGATGTTGTTCTTAATCCGAACAATACCCTCAAAACTATACTATTTCGTGCTCGTTCGCTGCTTGATCCGCTCGAATACCCTTTAGAAATTGTTACCTACTCAAGAGGCAGCTACCAAATCAACCCACGAATACCGATAGTGTGTGATTATGAGATTTTCGAAGGATTGATCAATGACAGCCAAAACAGTGATATCTCATATGAGGATAAGCTAAATATCCTAAAACAAGCATTGAATAGCTACACCGATGATTTTTTAGTCAAGTCTTCATACGAATCCTGGGTAGTTCCCTTACATGCCTACTTCCATTCACTATATATTAACGCGGTACTCGAAATCGTAGAAATGCTAGAAGAGAGACTTCTGTGGCAGGACATTGTTGCGGTCTGTCGTAAGGCAATTGAAATTGACCCATATATTGAGGATTTTCATCGCATTATCATCAATGCTTTGGTAGAATCGGGTGCCTACTCTGCGGCAATCGAACACTACAACTATATAACCACCCTATATTTTACCCAACTCGGTATCAATCCCTCTGAGGAATTGATATCACTGTATAAGCAGGTTCGACAGACCAACAACATCACCGAGATGGACTTGGTAGCAATACGTCATTCGATGAACGAGCCAGAGTATCTTTCGGGAGCTTTCTACTGTGAGTATGAGTTCTTCAAAGATATCTATCGCATAGAGCTGCGTACTGCCTCAAGAACCGGGCATTCGGCATATATCGGGTTACTGACCGTGACCGGTGCAGTAGGAGAAACACCATCGAGACGAGTACTCAACAATTCTATGAGTATGCTATATGATTCGATACAGGAAACTCTAAGACGCAGTGACGTATTCACCCGCTACAGTGTTTCACAGTACTTGGTGTTAATCTATACCGTGAGCTTTGAGACAGGTGAGATGGTAGTCGACAGGATACTACAGAGCTTCCGCAAGGATCATCCTAAGGCTACCACCAAGATTGATGTGAGAATACAACCTCTAATAATCTCCTGATTCAAGAGAGTGTTGTGCTTTATCGGTATTCCTGAAGCAACTGAGTTTTTTAGTTTAGTTCGGTAGATAATAGCTCCCATCCCGCCCACTGATATTTATTGAATTCGATGTGTTCTCGTTTCGGAACAATGAAGAATTTGCTATCGAAAATAATCAGGATTTAATGAGAAACAGCGTACACAATTATGTTGCTTTGGTTACATTTTATATGTTAGTGCGGCTGATATATACCCTTAAAATACATTGATTTTTCTAGTAATGTTATATATAATTGTCAAACAGTGTAGCCATAATATTCAGAATACTGTTAAGTTTGACAACTAGCGAAATACAGGTTTTTACATCGTTGAATACTGCTAATGGATACTCATTTCTCTAACTGCCGAATCTAGTCAGATACCGGAGGAAAACATGGTGTTTAAGAAACTTTTTTCTATATTTGTCATATTTGTCATAATTCTACTTATCCCATTTCAGGTACTAGCTGATGAGGGTACCGTCACAGTCTCCGATAGTTCAGGAGGTGCGGTTGTTGCCGTTTCTCAGGATGGAGCACCCTTGTTTGTCGGTGGTACCGGGTTTAATGGTTCGGCGAATATTACTACCAACGGCAGTTCTCCAATTGTCGTGGCAGTGAGTGTCAGTAACAACAATTACTATCCAACCATAAACGGTACTTTTGCTCAAACCAATACCCTACCTGCCAATACCACAAACATACAGGTAGTAATTACAAAAATTCCTGCACCAAGCATTTCTATCGCGCTGAATGCTTCAGGTGGTGTTTCATATGAGATAAGCAACAGTTCACCCATCTCGAGTTTTGAAATAGAGATTTATGAGAACAATAGTTTAAAAGGAAAGATTAACAGTTCATCTACCAGCGGTACCATTTCATCGCTATCGGAAGGTAAGAGTTATTCAGTTGCTGCCAGAGTATACGGAATGGGGTATGCCAGTGATTATGGTCCCAAATCCGAGGCAGTTACAATACCGGTATCTTATTCGCTCCTTGTAAAGGGTACCGAAGGCGGCACGGTAAACGATGTTTCAGATATATATATTCCAGGAGCTAAGATTTCATTGTCAGCTACCGCTTCTGCAGGCTATGCATTCCTTGAATGGACCACCAATGCAGGTGGCGAGTTTGAGAGCAGTGCCGCACGCGAGACGACCTTTACCATGCCGGACAAGAATGTCACGGTGACGGCAACGTTTGTAAAGACATACAAATTTGTAATAATGTCCAGTACCGGTGGAAAGGTCTGGGATGTAGACGGGAACTACTACGAAGGACAGGAGATCAAGGTATCTGCTATACCCGGGGATGGTTACTTGTTTGATAGTTGGGTGAGTAGCGACGGTGGAAAATTCGTCGACAGCAAGGCGGTAGAGACAGTTTTCACCATGCCGTCCAATGCGACTACCGTTACTGCATCCTTTAAGGAAGCTTCAGGACAAACGAATAATCCGGAGCCAGGAAACACCGATGATACCGATGATAATGATTCTGGTATGTTTGAGATTAAGACAACCGTTGTGGGAAACGGAAATATTGTAATAAACCAGAATAAGGCGCACGAAGGACAGAAGATTACCATTCGTGCAACTGCACAAGCTGGATATACCTTTGATTGTTGGACCTGTGAGGGAGGAGGCAGTTTTGCCGATGTCAATGCTGCTGCTACCACCTTTAGCATGCCTGCGGGAGATGTGACCATCACCGCTAATTTCCTGAAGGGGGATAGCTCCGATTCCTCTAACGATGATACTCCGGAAGAAGAAGGTGATAAATCAAAAGCATCAAACAGCCTGATTATATTCATCATCATAACTGTCGTTGTCGTGGTTGCTGCTATTGTCGGCATACTGTTAGTAATGAAGGAACGCGCAAAACGCCGTGAGTATGCGGAAGAAGATGAGTTAGAAGACAACAACTATTTTTCAAACTACAACACGAACTATGAAGAGGATACCGTCATCTTTGACTACCAGCAGAATACCGGTGAGTTTGTGCTCGCTCAGGATGAGACTGACCCGACCGAAGCGATACAACCACCAAGCGGTGATACTAAGAAACCTTGGCGACAGCAACGAAATCGTCGAAACCAGTACTCAGATAATATCTACAAGGCAGATGATTGGGATAACTAAAACAAAATATGCATAAGTATTCCGCTGTGTAAACACAGCGGATTTATCTTTTATCCTTATCTTATACGCCCTGTGCAGATTTGGAGCCAAACACACTGTAGAACAGAGTTGCTGATATAACTAAAACCGATCCGATAACCGCATAGATACCTACCTTCTCATGATAGAATATCGCTACCCATATCGGATTCATTACCGGTTCAATGGTAGAGATAAAGGAAGCACTCACCGCAGGTATACGTTTAATGCCATACTCCAACAGTCTGTATGCCAGTCCTAATTGTATCGCACCCAGTATCAAAATATATAATAATGGCATAATGGAATAATCCTGTTCCGAGATTAGTGCGGGAAAACCGATGAGAAAACTAATTAGGAACCCAATGCAGTTTGCATCATCAGGTTTTGAATGCTCATTGGCATTGATAAAGAAGTAGAGTGCAAAGGTCAACCCTGACACTAATGCTAGTGCATTCCCGAAAAGTCCCCCTGAACCCATATCGTCGAGGCAACAGAAAAATACCCCTAGCGTAATAATTATCGAGGTAACAATATCAATAGTCTTAGGTCTGGTTCTACAGGTGATGCATATTATGAGTATTAGAAACATCGGGAAGGAGTATTGAAGCATTATGGCGTTCGCTGAGGTGGTCAGCTTATTCGCATAGGCAAAGAGGGTTGTGGTTGCTGCCATCGCAAGACCACCAGTAATCGTATACTTGTTGAACTCGAGTTTTATGCTGTGTCTGGTTATAATCTTAAACAGAAAAGCTACTGCACAACGCGCAGCATTAATGCTAAGTCCGGACCATGGTACTAACTTGATAAACAAACCTCCGGTACTCCAAAGTAATGCCGTTGCCAATACCGAAATATATCCCAAAGCTGGGCTGTCTTGTTTTCGTGTCAAACTCGAATCCTCCCCTGTTGTATCTGTCTAACATAGTATACCACAGATGAATAACTCCTAATTTTCTTTATCAGGTGAAGTATAGTTTTTTAGATTACAACCGGATTCATTTCTGTCTGTCACCCCCTCTTTATACAAACGGTTGACAATAACCATAGATGATGTTAACATAGTAGCTAACAAGCGGCACAGTTAACATTGATTTGAGGTGAATATTTATGACTCGTTCAAATTTCGGTAGTTATGTAAAGTCAAAACGCATATCTAAAGGAATGACCCTTCGCGAAATGGCAGGTAGACTAAGTTATTCAGCAACATTTTGGAGCGATGTAGAAAATCAAAGAAGAAATCCACCCAACCTTGATAAATTGGAATTACTAGCAGATATTCTGGAATTAACCAATAGTGAGAGAAGTATGCTATTTGATCTTGCAGGTAAAGCAGAAAACATCACCCCACCGGATTTAACGGGATATATTTTAGAGAAACAAATAGTTAGAAGAGCATTAAGAGTAGCAAAAGAAACAGCTACTGATGAACAGTGGAATGATTTTATTGATCGGTTAGAAAAAGGGGATGAAAATGCTGACTTTTAACGAGAAGTGTTATTTTTAAGATGATGTTCCTGTTCTTTCAAAACTTAAGATAGAAAGAATAGCTTTTCAAGTACTTCAAAAAACACGCCCCTCTTGCTTGAATACCATCACTCCTATTCCCATAGAAAACATCATGGAGTTAGATTTTGAGCTTAATATTATGATTGCAACAATGGCTAGGGATAACAGTATTTTGGGTCAAACCTGTTTCCACGATATGATAAAAGAATTTTGGATATATGATAAGCAGAGTTATACATCTGTTATGAATAATGTTCAAAGACAGACTATTATTTTCGATGAGTGTTTATATAACCTTCATAAAAGTAGATTTCGGTTTACTGCAGCACATGAGCTGGCTCATTGGATACTACATCAAAGGTTCTACTCAAATTATACAAGCATTGCTTGCAGGTCAACTAATGAAACACTAAATAATCGGAAAGATTATTATCCCAAAACCGCGGATGATTGGACTGAATGGCAAGCAAATCAATTTGCAGCGGCTATATTGTTACCGAGAAATCTGATGGATGGAATAGTAGATAACTTCATTACAGGCAAAAATCTTTCTTATGAAGCATTTCTTTCTGACTTTCCATATGTAAAGGAATTATG
>WRIP01000105.1 GCA_009782665.1 Oscillospiraceae bacterium | reverse complement strand
CCGGAGATGGATGGTTATGAGGTTATTAAGAGGCTTAAAGCCAACGATAACTACTCAGATATCCCCGTTATCTTTGTTACCTCAATAGATGATCCAGATAGCGAGGTAGAGGGTTTTGACTTAGGTGCAGTAGACTATGTCACTAAACCTTTTTCCGCTCCCATGCTGCTGAAGCGTATTGAAAAAGAACTGTTGTTTATTGAACAAAGAAACAGCCTGCTTAGAACACAAGCTGAGTTGAAACACAATCTTGAAAACATGGAATCCTTGGTACATGAAAAAGCAGATATGGTTATGTATCTCCAGAATGCTATTCTTGCTACAGTGGTGGACATGGTAGAATTTCGTGACAGATATACCGGAGGTCACGTCATCAGAACTCAGGAGTACCTTAAACTACTACTTGATGAGATGATTAAAGAGGGTGTATATGCCGATATAATTAAGGATTGGGATATCACCTATGTCATATCATCAGCTAAGCTTCATGATGTAGGTAAAATCGCTGTACCTGACGTGATTTTAGGTAAGAACTCAAAACTCGAGGTAGATGAGTTTGAGGTCATGAAGGCACATGTAATTGCAGGTGTTGAGGCGATAGAACGAATTATCAGTAAAACCGAAGAACATGAACTACTCACCCACGCAATTCATATGGCAGGTACTCATCACGAGAAGTGGGATGGCACTGGATATCCAATAGGGCTTAAGGGAAAGAACATACCGCTTGAAGGACAGTTGATGGCTATTGCCGATGTATATGATGCATTGATTACAAAGAGGCAGTATAAAGACGCATTAACTCATGAGGAGGCCTGTAAAATAATTGAAGCCGGAGCCGGTACACACTTTAACCCTGAACTCGTCGAAGTATTCAAAAACGTCAAGGATCAATTTGAGCAGGTAGCGTTGGAGCATATATAAAGGATTAAACAACCTCTTCGGATGGAAAATAAATATGTCTTTAAGTGTATGTTGACGAGTACAGTATCGTATGCTAACAGCATCTCGATTGTGATATAGTAAAAGAACTATCAAAAGCTTTAGCCTATCAAGCAGCAGCTTGATAGGCTTTACACTTTTCTATAAGTTTTCAGTAACGGTGTGTAGGTCGTTGGCTCTTAAAAAAGATTACAGGATCCTTGTATCAACATGAGGTTTATTTTCATTGCCAATTTTGCGTTTTTCAACAATATACAGATATCTTGAAATCTTCTCTTTAAACTGCTCGAACTTCATATCATGAGCTATTGATTCTCTAGCAATATATTCATACAGATACTCATTTCCTTCCGCTATAAACTCATCCTTGAGTTTTTCAGCAGCCAGTCTCTTCCCTATCATGTGGTAGTAGGTCTGTTCGGTCAGATCGTTGTAACTATAGCTCAATCCTAAGTTTTTATATGATCGAGCAACTGGAGTATTCTCAGCTAACAGTATACTGTTAGCGGTATTATCATCAAATATGATTTCAAAGTATAAAATGCCGATATATCCCCCATTTTTTAACATACGATACAGCTTTGATAATAGTAATTCTATATCATCTGAAAAGAATATAGCATCAATACATAATATGGCATCGAAGCTCCCATCCAGATAACATATATCATCCATATTGATACATTCAAATTGAAGCTTATTGTGATTGTGGCTTGATGCGATGTCGATAGCTGTAGGTGAAGCGTCAATACCTATTATATTTGCACCAGTATAACTATGAATATATTCATCGATTCTACCTATACCGCAACCAATATCTAGTACTCTATCTTCGGTACCGATATGTAGTTTTGATATCAGTAAATCCAGCTGTTCCTTATCACTGAAGCCCTGCTGTGACAGGTCAATGCCAAATACTGTCTCACAGTATTTTGAATAGGTCTTACTGTTTATCACATCACGGTACAACCCTTCATACCAAGCAAACATATTGTTTGAGCTCATTTATACTGCTTTCCTCATTAATACTTGAATACTGAATAACTAAACTCAAAACAATCATTTTGCTTTAACGATTGATCCGTCTTTTGTATCTTCGAGAACAAACCCCATCTCATCGATGATTTTACGTATTTCATCTGCTTTAGCAAAATCTTTGTTTATCCTTGCTTGTCTTCTTTGCTCAACTAACACCAGTATCGTTTCGGGTATCTCTGTCTTTTCATCATCCTGAAGGATTCCAAGCACAGTGCAAAAACTCATGAATAGCTCAAGGGCTTGTTCCAGTACTTCCTTTTTTTGGTTTAATGACGAATTAATATCTTTTGATAGTGCAAACAATACGGCTATAGCATCCGCAGTGTTAAGATCATCATCCATTCTTGTAATAAACTCTTGTTTTCTATCCTCTAACAACGGCAGCAGTGTATCTTCGGTTCCTTCATTATGCTCAATTGAGTGAATGAGATTGTCTCTGCAGTTTCTAAGTCTAGCTAACACCGTCAAGCAACTCTCAAGAGATTTAAACGTGAAGTTTAGTTGTGAACGATAGTGTGCTCCTATAACTAAAAAACGAAGTGCTTCATACCCATATTTATCGCTGAGTTCTCTGACAGTAAAGAAATTGCCTAGTGATTTGCTCATCTTTCGGTTTTCAATATTCAGCATAGCAACATGCATCCAGTATCTAGCAAAAACTGTTTCATTGCAGCATTCACTCTGGGCAATCTCATTTTCATGATGTGGGAACACTAAATCTAGTCCCCCGCCATGAATATCTATGGTATCACCAAGAAATGATTTACACATAGCAGAGCATTCAATATGCCATCCAGGTCTGCCTTTTCCATAAGGGGAATCCCAACTTACTTCATCGGGTTTAGCGGACTTCCATAGAGCAAAATCCAAAGGATCTAGTTTATTCTCTTCTAGATCAACCCGAACACCTTCCTTTAACTCTTCAATATTTTGATTTGATAATTTTCCGTATTCCTTGAAATCTGCAGTTTTAAAGTATACATCTCCTGATTCGGTAGCATATGCAAATCCTTTTTCAACTAACTGTCCTATCATCGAAAGTATCATGTCGATGCTTTCGGTTGCTAACGGCAGTATATCAGGAGTCATGATTCCAAGCCCCTTGTAGTCTTTCAAACACTCTTCTATATATCTCTTTGAGTATTCATCTGCGCTTATACCTTCCCTCCTAGCGCCGTCGATGATCCGGTCATCAACATCGGTGAAATTGGTTACATAGGTAACCGGAATACCCTTAAAAATGAGGTATCTGCGCAGGGTGTCAAAGACACATGCGGTTCGAGCATTACCGATGTGTATCAAATCATAGACGGTTGCACCGCAGACATAGATTTTGAGCTGATCATCCTGTAAGGTCAGCTCTTCTTTCTGTTTTGACATTGTATTGTATATTACCATAAAGCCTCCATGCTTCTATTTTATATCATTGAATAACTCTTTATTCTGAACTATATATGTGGCTCCGGAAATGACCGTAACCACCGCAACTAACCACATTCCTACATTTGCGCCCATAATCACTGCTTTCGTGAGACCTTCTATATTCATTGCCCGTGCAAACTCCATGAATACCAGTATCGAGATTATGACAATTATCTGTATAGTGGTTTTCATCTTACCCCACCAGTTCGCATCTATTACCTTACCGGAACCAGATGCAGCTACTAATCTCACTCCACTAACCACAAACTCTCTGGTAACAACCAGTATTACAGTGATGGGATTAGCCAGCGATAGACCGATAAACGCTATCATCGCAGATATTACTAGAATCTTGTCAGCCAAAGGGTCAAGAAATTTACCGAAGTTAGTTACAATACCATACTTTCTAGCTAACTTTCCATCGTAAAGGTCAGTTATAGAGGCAATAACAAATACTATCACTGCATATAGATAGTTAAATGGAATATCTAGATATATGAACAATAAGAATACGGGTACCAATAGTATGCGTATTATAGTCAGTCGATTAGCAATGTTCATCCAGTCCTCCTGATTAATCAAAGACAATAAGTACAATTGAAACCTTTCATATTATATATATCATTGACACATTCGGTCAAACCGAAGGCAACCAACCGACCGAAGTGACCAAAGCGACCGAAGGGAGTGCAGGAAATGCAGAGCTGACCAACGGGTGCGTAAGTAAAGCATTGCCGTCCGAAAACATATCGATGAACAGGAGTATCAAAAGCGAAGGAAACTAATAACTCTGTTCGCCAAAGAGGTCTATACCGTCAGTATCATTAATGATAACGGTAACGACACTGCCGATGTCGATATGATTTGTACTGCTCAGGTAGACAACTGTATCTATATCCGGAGCATCATATTCACTTCTACAGCAATAACTACCACGTTCACTATCATAATAGTCAACAATAACTTCGAGCTGTTTTCCAATCATCAGATTTTGTTGTTCACTGAGAATAGCAGTCTGGGTAGTCATTAAAATCTGCTGTCGATTTAGCTTAATATCATCAGGAATCTGATGCTTCATTCGGGAGGCGACACTACCTTCTTCTCTTGAATAGCAAAAGCAACCAACCCTTGATAGTCTACTTGTTACAATAAAATTCATCAGTTCACCAAAATGACTGTTTGTTTCACCTGGAAACCCAACAATAAAGCTGGATCGAATTATGATATCCGGCATACTTAATCTCAGTTTTTCAATGAGTGACTGGTAATCTGCATTTGTGGTCCGACGATTCATGTTTTTCAGTATCTCATCACTGGCATGCTGGAATGGTATGTCTATGTATTTCGCTATCTTTGGTTCTGTTTGCATAACTTGAATCAAATCATCGGATATATGATCACTATAAGTATATAGCAAACGTATCTTCCATAATCCCTCAATCTTTACTAATTCCTTTAGTAAATCTGCAAGATTTACATTTTCATCTAGATCCGAACCATAGTACGAGCTATCCTGAGCTATCAGTATCAGTTCTTTTACCCCTGATTCAACCAGCAATCTCGCTTCTTTTATAATATCATCAACTTCTCTGCTACGGTATCTGCCGCGAATAAATGGGATAATACAATAACTGCAGAAATTGGAGCAACCTTCAGCTATCTTCAGATAAGCATAATGCTTCGGTGTAGAGATATATCGTCTTCCGTTTATAGGTAGTTTTGTCGGATCATCAAAAGCAGCTACTCTAGTACCGGCGAGTATCCTTTCAACCACTTCGACAATATCATTATTGCATCCGATACCGATAATTCCATCAGCTTCCGGTATCTCACTCTCTACCTGTAGCCTATATCTCTCCGGCATACAGCCAGTGATAATTATCCTTGACAGTTTCGTGTTTGGATCATTCTTTATTTCAGCATATTCCAAAATGCTGCTAATACATTCAGATACGGCTGCGGTAATGAATGCACAGGTTGAGACGATGACTAAATCTGCTAGTGATAGTTCATCCACTATCACATGAGAGACATCAATGAGTTTTTGAGCTAATATTTCGGTATCTATCCGATTCTTATCGCAACCATGAATATCGAGAAAAATATCTGCCATCTACTCAT
>WRIP01000104.1 GCA_009782665.1 Oscillospiraceae bacterium | reverse complement strand
TACAGAATGTTGAGGTAGTCTGTGCTGACTATCATAACTCAATGAATTTCATCGACAAAAATACGTTTGTATATATCGATCCTCCCTATCGTCCTCTGAGTCAAACTGCCGCCTTTACCTCATACACAACTGATGAATTCGGAGACAAAGAACAGATAGAACTATCAGTATTCATTGATGAAATATCTGCAAAGGGAGCACGTATGTTACTCAGCAACAGTGATCCCAAGAACACCAATATCGATGATGATTTTTTCGATAGGCTATATTCAAAACACGATATCGACAGAATCTCTGCAGCTCGCGCCATTAATTCTGTCGGTTCTTCACGTAAAAAAATCAGTGAACTACTAATCTCAGGACGCTGATGTTTTACTTACTGCAAAGAGAAAATTAACTAACTGCTCATAATGAAACGGTGGTGAATAATATAGCCGGTAACACAAAGACACAAAATGATACCGCCTGGGAAGCATTGTTCGAAAAGCACGATATACTGAATGAGATTGAATGCAACGGTCGGTACATCATTACCGCAACAAACATCAAAGAATATCGAGAACCGAGGTTGATGGCGAAATTTGACAGTTACATTAATCTGCCGGGTATCTTCAAGAAACACCATTTGGCAATTCTACCTATTTCTCGCGGCAGTTACCTAATCTCGCACTTTGATGCATATATGCCAACATATACTTCAACCAGTAGAGTTATCAAAAAGACACTACCCCATCACCTTGAGAGTCTTAGTGTAAATAACGTTACAACCGAGACGGTAGCAATAAACATGGCGTTGGCTTCAGGTATGCTACATGATTTCCTTGATGAAGAGACGTTCTATTCGACCGTATCCGGTCGAATGGGTTCAGGCAGATTTGAGTTTTTATTAGAAAACTCAAAAACCAAAGAGATATCAACCGTTGAAGTTATCAATTCACAGATTGAGATAGACCTAGCACTAGAGGGAATAAGAACACTAGCACTTTTAGAAGCTAAACTTGATCTAGCTAATGATTTTCTCATAAGACAACTATACTACCCATACAGAGTATGGTCTTCTAGGGTGACTAAGCCCGTAAAACCTGTTTTCTTAGTTTACTCAAACGGGATATATAGTCTGTCGGAGTATATGTTTCTTGATCCTAACGTATATAACTCGCTGGTGTTAGTCAAACACATGAACTACACTCTCGAAGACAGAACGATTGAGATGACCGATCTTTTAAGAATTGTTAATGAGATAACAGTATATACTCTCGAACCAGCAACTCCCTTCCCACAAGCAGATAAATTCGAAAGGGTCATTAATATTTGTGAGTTACTGAGTAACCGTATTATGAGTCGTGACGAGATTACCGAAGAATATGCATTTGATGTAAGACAAACCAACTACTATACCGATGCAGCTATATATCTCGGGCTGGTACAAAAAGAATATGAAGCGGTAAGCAGAAAACCTTCATACGCTCTTACCGACCTGGGAAAACGAATTACTAATATGGAGCATAAACAAAGGCAGCTATCATTAGCGAAATGCATACTGGAACACAAGGTGTTCCTCGATAGCTTCCTCGCTACAGATAAAGGTGTTATCCCCGATAGACAAGCAATAGTACAAATTATGAAACAATCATCTCTTTACGGTATAGTTTCCGATCATACATATTACAGGAGAGCGCAGACCATAAGCGGGTGGCTAAACTGGATATTCAGATTAGTATCAAACCAATAGTCCAGAGTTAATAGTATATTCTTAGAAAGTGTGTAGATATGGCATCTTCACAAAACCTTGCAATAACCGGAATGACCTGTGCTGCATGCTCAGCACGCATAGAACGGGTGCTTTCAAAGACACCCGGTATATTGAGTATAGCGGTGAACCTCGCAACCGAACGAGCCAGTGTCTCTTTCGATGACACGGTTACGATTGATGAGATCATAAGAGTTGTCAAAAAAACCGGATATGGGGCTTCCGTTATCACCGCGACCCAGCAGGAAAGCGACAGAAAGCGAAGAGCAAAAGAGATAAAAACTATGTGGACTAAGCTAATTATCTCCGCATCATTTGCCTTTCCCTTGATATATATCGCTATGGCTCCTATGCTTCCGTTCCCGGTACCTTTTGGAAATGAGCTAATGCATCTAATGATGCACAATCCACTTTGCTATGCACTCTTAGAGCTGTTTTTAGTAATTCCTTCGGTCATAGTCGGATGGAGATTCTACTATGTTGGATATAGGGCGTTAGCCATGTTTGCTCCGAACATGGATAGCTTGATTGCGGTGGGAACAACCGCAGCAGTACTCTACAGCAGTTGGGGTGTATATCAGATTTCACAACATAACTATACTGCAGTCGACTCACTATATTTTGAGTCAGCGGCAGCAATAATTACCTTGATCCTGCTTGGCAAAACACTAGAAGCCAGAGCCAAAAATCGTACCGGTGATGCAATCCGTAAACTCATGGATCTGCAACCCAAAACTGCGTACGTGATAAAGGATGGGATAGAAACTGAGATACCGGTCGAAGAGGTTGTGATTGGAGACATAATCCTAGTCAAACCAGGAGGCAGAATCCCGGTTGACGGTATAGTACTTGAAGGTGGTTCCAGTGTAGACGAGAGTATGCTCACCGGTGAGAGCCTACCGGTGGATAAAGTAGTAGGAGACAAACTCTTTACCGCTACCATGAATACAACCGGAAGTCTGACATTTGAAGCCAAAAAAGTCGGAGCAGAAACGGTTTTTGCTCAGATAGTGAAATTAGTCGAGGATGCACAAGGTTCCAAAGCGCCAATAGCTACTCTAGCTGATCAGGTCAGCGGAGTGTTTGTTCCAGTTGTGATTGCCATAGCGTTGGTTGCCGGATTAGCTTGGTATTTAATAACGAAAAACCCTGAGTTCGCACTGACTATCTTTATCTCTGTTTTAGTCATAGCCTGTCCATGTGCGTTGGGACTTGCTACACCTACTGCAATAATGGTAGGAATGGGAAGGGGAGCGGAATACGGTATACTCATTAAGAGTTCTATAGTACTCGAAGCAGCACATAAGGTGGATGTTGCGGTACTAGATAAGACTGGGACCATAACTGAAGGGAAACCTAAAGTCAAAGCGATAAAGGGTGAAGTACTGCAGTTGGCAGCCAGTCTTGAACGATACTCTGAACACCCAATAGCGAAGGCAATCGTCGATGAGTACAATGGTGAGTTCCTTGAAGTCAGTGAGTTCAAGGCCGTTGTAGGGCAGGGAGTTGAAGGTATCATCGATAATAAGCTTATTGAGATACGCAGAGGTATTAGGATATATAGTGATGATGAGTATATCGGTGAAATCGAAGTCGCTGACAGTGTCAAAGCAGACAGTATCACTGCTATACAAGCACTGAAACAACTCGGTATAGCTACTGTTATGATAACAGGCGATAATAAAAACACTGCAGAACAGATAGCAAAAGAGGTAGCTATAGACACAGTGCTAGCAGAGGTACTGCCACAAGATAAAGCCGGTGAGATACAACGTATGCAAAAGCAAGGGCATATCGTTGCAATGGTGGGTGACGGAATCAACGACTCGCCAGCATTAGCACAAGCGGATATCTCAATTGCAATAGGGACCGGAACCGATGTCGCAATGGAAACGGCTGATATAGTGCTGATGCGTGGTAATTTGAACGGAATCGCTACTGCCGTACAACTCTCAAGACGGGTTATGCGAATAATAAAGCAAAATCTGTTTTGGGCTTTCTCATATAATGTGATAGGGATACCCATCGCTGCAGGTGTACTATATATCTTCGGAGGTCCCTTACTAAGCCCTATGTTTGCAGCCGCAGCTATGAGTCTTTCCAGTGTTTCGGTTGTAACTAATGCTCTTCGACTCAAGCGATTTAAGCCGAACATATAGCCTATTAGAATCTCACACTCATGCATGCGGGATTCGCTTTGACGTTTCCTATCTATTGAACCAAATCGTTCAGACGGGTCCTTGTTAAAATATCGGACAGAATGCTAAGATAAATAAAAAAGAACCAGAAAGGGGAACAAGCATGTCCGAAGTAAGAGTTAAGTATGATGAAGAATTCAAAAAGAATGCAGTAAAGCTCAGTTATGCAAGTCCAAAGAGTATAAAGCAAGTAGCAGAAGGTCTTGGAATAGCAGAGAGTCTGTTGTACAGATGGAGGAGAAAGTATACATCTGAGGGAGATATAACTCGACAAGCCTCTCTTGAGGAAGAGAATAAAGCATTACGTTTACAGCTGATAGAAGCTAAAATAGAGGCCGACATGTTAAAAAAGGCTACAGCTTACTTTGCAAGCCTCCACAAATAATCTATGAGTTCATATCTGAACATACAGAATATTCTGTGGCAAGGTGGGCTAGATTCTTCAAAATATCACGTAGCGGATATTACGCATATATGAAGTTGCGTGATAAAAGGAAACAAGAAAAGAAGGCAGTACAAGAAATAATCAGGAAGATATTTACTGACAGTGAAGATGAATATGGACCTGATAGGATATGTGGAATTATGCGAAGGAGTGGTCATAAAGCATCATACAGGAAGATTAGTAGGTATATGGCTGAAATGAATCTACAATCCATACATAATAAACACAAAACCCGAAGTCTTACAGATAGCCGTAATGCAAGAGATGATGATAAATACAGGAATTTAGTACGTGGAAATGAGTATGATCAACCAAAGCAAGTGATATGTAGTGATATAACATACCTAAAGAGTGGTGAAGGATGGCTTTACCTATGTGTGATAAAAGATATAGTAACAGGTGAAATACTAGGAGAGTCGACCAGCTCACGAATGAAAACAGATTTAGTTATACAAGCATTTCTAAATGCATTAACAAGACATAATCTATCGCCTGGAATAATTTATCATTCAGATCGTGGCTCACAGTATACAGCAAAGAGATTTAGAGAGTTATTACAAAAGCATGGTATTATACAAAGCTTCTCTCGAATAGGTATACCAGGAGATAATTCCTAGGCTGAAAGCTTTTTTGCAACTCTTAAGAAAACGTGTATTCGTTTCAAACATTTTAGAACAAGAGAAGAACTGAGTATAGAAGTATTTAGGTGGATAGAAACTCAGTACAACACTAAAAGAGTTCAAAAAAGATTGGGATATCTTTCGCCGAGAGACTATAGACGATTACTAGAAACTACACCAATAGCTGCCTAACCATACCAAAGGTTTTACGCTACCTCCTATACAAACAAATCTCTATATTAGTACTGACTTAGCAAACTGTACGAAAAAGTGTTGACAACCCTATAATGTATAATCAATAGAAATAAAGATGAAGAAATAGTGAAGAAGTACGCAAAAGACCATGCAAAATACGACAAGAATGAAGAGTTGAAATAAGCACACGAACAAACTGTTTATAAAAATCATCTTTAGGAGATGGATGAAACAATCGTATCTTAGGAGATTCTCAAATCATCGCATGCGGTGTTGGGTGTAACTTTATATACTAACAAGCACATGACTATGGAAGGAATACTTAAAAAATGAGAAATGATTCGGACATTAAGATATT
>WRIP01000103.1 GCA_009782665.1 Oscillospiraceae bacterium | reverse complement strand
CCTGATGGGTAATCGACATAAGAGACAGCTGCTCTGAGATATATTCAGCCGTATCTGCCTCATCATCGGTCAGGCGAGGATGCTCATGGATATATTTTCGGGTTGTCAGTATGTATGGAAAAACACCTTCGGCTAATGCCATGTAGTCTTTCAAGTATTATCTCCTTAACTCAGGGTAATATGAGATGGAAATATTACATAACGTTAATTACTAAACCGGTCAGTAGTTTTGGATAGAAGTATGTACTCTTTTGTGGCATCCTCTCTCCATCAGAGGCTACCTGCGCTATGGCAGGTACATGGGTGGGGTTCAGAATGAATGCACAACAGGAATCACCGGTATCAACCCGAGCTACCGCTTCGGATAGATCACGAGTATATACGAGAGAGGTCCCCTTCAGCAGATCCTCTTCGGATATCTTAAGATAAGGGGTCAAAATACAGGAGTGGAGTATCGATACATCAAGTTTAGTATACGACTCACTTCTACCCGGCATAAATGCACTGCAGTCGATTCCGTTCTTCAAGGTGAGCAGAGTGTATTCGCCGTCATAGTATATGAATGAAGTTATATCATTTTCATAGCTGATTTGCAGTGCGGCGATAGCCTCACTTTCGGTCAATCTCGTAGGAGTAAACTCAGCAGAAACATCCTCCAGTAGTTTTTTCGAATCAAATCCCTCATAGGGATTTATGGTACGATGGGTGGGTAGTACCACCAAACCTGGATGATGCATCGATACACATGCCATCATGATATATGATGCAGCGTTTGAATCCTCAACCGGCATACCCATTTCTTTACAGTATTCCTTGAATCTCAATCCCGTTTCATACCGATGATGTCCGTCAGCAATATATATTTTCTTCTCAAAGAAGGTTTGTTCTATCAAGAGGGCATCTTCTCCCGAGAGTGAGTATATGCTGTGAATCACATCGTCATAATTAACCGAAGCAATCGGAGTGGTAGCTAAAGCTTTGTCGATTTGTGTCTGTACCGCACCATCCTCATCACTAAACAATGAATATATGGGGCTGATGTTTGCAAATGTCTCTTTCATGAGATTGAAGCGGTCATTCTTTGCGGCAGACAGAGTATTCTCATGAGGAAGTATGATACCATTTTCGAAAGGTTCCAGCTTCATTCTGCCGATAATCCCCTCGAGATTGTACCATCTGCCGTCAACTGCAAACTTCATCTCGTAGACATAGAACTGTTCTGTCTCATCAGCAACCAGTAGGTGATCAGTCAACATCCGCTTCAGATTATCTCCTGCCACAGAATATCGATCATCACCTCCTTCTGGAAGCTCAACTGAAACGATATTGTTTTGATTGGCTAAGATTAACTCCTTACGCATATCTTTGGATATTATATCATAAGGGGGGCAGACATATTCACCCAAAATATCACCCGGAACATCATATCTCGTACCCTGAAACGGAACAAATGTAGCCATGCTAAAAACTCCTATCTGTTATTACCTGTATGGTACAGGAAATACATTAAATATACAATGAATATGAGGTCAGAGTTATGTAAATAAAGCAGTTCAACATAAATAACTATGGTGTTAAATTGATATACCTGAGATTATGCATCTAAAAGCTGTAGGATTGCCGAACTCACTAGTAGTTCCGAGCTAATCGGCTAGACTTGAGAACTCGATGGATGGTAAAATTCTGCATTTTCGACAGTTTACAAGAAAAAAAGTAACGGAAAGCTAGCAAATACAGGGGTTTCCTCAAATATGTCACATAAAAAATAATGTTGTACGGAAAATGAATATCACCTTATTTCATGTACATTCTTAGTAGAGGTATGTCAGAAATCAGGGGTATATTAAGCCGATTTATAAAGGTTCTTTCCATTCTTTTTGGTTACCTTCATGCCACATCTAACCGAAATTCATACGCATAAACTAGAACAAATACCTACTCAGATACTGAAACAAACTCAAAGGATGAGTGATTTCGTTAAGACAAATGTTAACATAAAACCCTGAGGTTGCCAACGAGAGTAACACAGAAAGCGAGTAGCTTTCTGTCATAAATCGGTTAGATATTGCCGTCATTTCTGTTGTAAAACTTGGTTTTTGCTGATATACTAGCGCATATACAAAAGTGGGGAAGAAGGCTAATAAATGCAACTGAGAATAGAAAAATCAAATCAACTAAAACCATTACCAGAGGATGAATCAAAACTTGGATTCGGTATACATTTCACCGATCACATGTTTTTACTAAACTATGATGAGGGAGAAGGCTGGCATGATGCCAGGATAGTACCCTATGCTAGTATACCTCTAGACCCTGCCGCTATGGTACTCCATTACGGTCAGGAGGTTTTTGAGGGCTTGAAAGCATATCGAACTCCGGAAGGCAACATACAACTGTTCAGACCGGAAGAAAACTTCAAGCGTCTCAACCTCTCGAATGAGAGAGTTTGTATCCCTCAAATCGATGAACAATTCGCACTCGAAGCACTCAAAGAGTTGCTAAAGATTGATGAAAGATGGGTACCTCATAACGTTGGGACCTCCCTATATATCCGTCCATTCATCTTTGCTACCGATGCGCATGTTGGAGTGCGAGCCGGCGCTCATTATCTGTTTATTATCATAATGTCTCCGGTTGGAGCATACTATGCTGCCGGACTGGCACCCATCAACATATATGTTGAACGCAAATATGTCAGAGCCGTGAAAGGTGGAACCGGCACTGCGAAAACTGGTGGAAACTATTCCGCATCACTCAAAGCTCAACAACTCGCTAACCTTCAAGATTGTGCTCAAGTATTATGGTTGGATGGAATAGATAAAGAATACATCGAAGAAGTGGGGGCGATGAATGTCTTTTTCGTCATCGACGATAAGGTCATTACACCTTCCCTAGAAGGCAGTATTCTCTCGGGAATCACCAGAAAAAGCAGTATAGCATTACTTCAAAGCTGGGGATACACCGTAGAAGAACGGAGACTGAGCATAAAAGAAATAATCGAAGCAAATAGGAACGGAACGTTGAAGGAAGCTTTCGGTACCGGAACTGCTGCCGTTATCTCTCCCATGGGCTTGCTCAGGGTAGATGATGAGGATATTATTATAAATAACAGGGAAATCGGTCCGATTTCACAAAGACTATACGATGAACTGACAGGTATTCAACGCGGCACTCTACAGGACACATACGGGTGGATAACCCCGGTATAGGGCACTTGGAGCAATACATATCATGGCACGAAGTAAAAGAGTAAAATTTATACAAAATACATCCGCTGTTCGGATGCATAGAAAACAGCGTATCAGCACTACGAGAATAGTTTCTTTCTTCATGGAATATATCGGAGATCTGCTGTACTACCTTGGCCTGTCGATTGAAAGAGAATACAAAAACACTCTGCGTTCCTTAAGACGTGGCACTAAGAAAGTATTCTTTACTATCGGTCGTTTCTTTGCGTTCATCTTCAGAACACTCGGTAGATTCCTTTTGACCGTCATTCTCGATTTCTTAAATCCGTTCATAAAGAGTGCTAGAAGTCTGAAGAGTCTTTCTAAACTCTTACGCATCGAGAGTAAAAAAGGGATAAAGGCATATTTCAGAAGGATTGGCTACTTCATAAAATACGGGTGGATCTGGAACAAACACCTGCTAGTACGGTTTTTCAATCAGTTCATCCCGGTAGTTTCAATCGCCCTGTTCATCTTTGTAATCTCATACATAAACAACCTCAACTTTGCATTGTTGGTAAGATATGAGGGAGAGAACATAGGATATGTTGACTCAGAACAGATATTTGATTCTGCGACCGTCATCATTCGCGAGAGGATGGTGGAATCGAATGATATGGGCTGGACCTCAAACATCAAGCTTTCCATTGCAGTAGTACCGGAAGATGATGTACTTTCCAACCGAAATGTAGCAGATAACATGCTGATGGCTTCCGGAGTGGGTGTGTCACAGGCAACCGGTCTATACATCGACAATATGTTCTACGGAGCCACAACCGAAGGCGCCAGTCTTGAAGAAACTCTCGATGGGCTGCTAGAAGCAGAACGTAAGAAAAGCAAGGAAGAGCATGTAAGTGTCACCTTCGCCAATAACATAGAACTGCGCGAAGGGGTATATCCCGAAAGCAGCATACAACCAATCGAAGTACTTGATGAGTTTATCAACTCTGACCGAACCCAAGCCGTGTTTTACTCGGTCGGAGTAGAGGATACCATCGATGATATACTACTCAGATGTCTCATCAGTTATGACACACTGCAGATGCTGAATAAAGATGTAAACCTAGCAGACCTCCACGAAGGTCAAAAACTGCTCATCTCACAGCAAGAACCGATGCTACCGATAAGGGTGTCTCGCATTGAGGTAGTTGTTGAGGAGATCCCGATTGAGGTTGAAGAGTATCTTGATCCACTCCGCAGCTCAGATTTTTCCTATGTATATATTATAGGTGAAGCAGGACTAAGAGAGGTATACTACGAAGTAACATTTGATGACGGAGTTGAGATAAGCAGAACGGTGTCTGAAGTGAATGTCATCGCCGACATGATAAAGAAAGTAGTCGTCAAAGGAACACGAGTCAACGCCGGTTTTGGCGGTCGTCCACCCACAACCAGTGGTATCTTAGGTTGGCCAACCGGTTCATACCAAAAGATATCACGTGGTACCGAAGGTACTAGTCATATTGCAGTTGATATTGCAGCAGTAACCGGCACCAATGTGTTTGCTGCCGCGTCAGGTACGGTTACAGAAGTAACCTGGTCGGATTACGGATACGGATACTATGTTACCATTGACCATGGTATTATTGATGGAGTACACCTTTCCACACTCTATGCACACTGCTCGGAACTGCTAGTGGAGGTAGGTCAGTTTGTGGAACGAGGGGAGTTGGTAGCATACTCGGGAAGTACCGGGAACTCTACCGGTCCACACCTGCACTTTGAGGTACGTGTCAACGGTGAAAAGACGCCTCCTGAACCCTGGATCGGCATGCAATAACAATACTGTTATCATAGTGGAGACTCTATGGATAGGTTCATAATAAATGGCGGTACAAATCTTTTAGGTAGAGTTCGTGTGAGTGGTGCTAAGAATGCAGCGGTAGCAATACTGCCAGCAGTATTGGTATCGGATGAGGTGTGTATCATCGAGAATCTACCGATGGTGAGTGACGTTATAGTCATTTTAGATATACTCGCAGAACTCGGTGCCAGAGTCGACATTATAGATGAGCACTCCGTTCGCATTGATGCGACCGGAGATATATCACATATCGTACCTATGGATATGGCACGTAATATACGTGCCACCTACTACTTCCTGGGTGCACTGTTAACTCGCTTGAACAAGGCTACGGTACCCATGCCAGGCGGAGATGACTTAGGTCCGAGACCGATAGATCAACACCTCAAAGCCTTCACCGCAATTGGTGGAAGCTGCGAGGTCGAATATGGTGTGGTGAAGATAGATGCAAAGCACGGACTATCGGAAGCCAGAGTATTCTTTGATCTGGTAACGGTCGGGGCTACTATTAATGCGATGCTAGCCTCGGTCAAGATTGATGGTATC
>WRIP01000102.1 GCA_009782665.1 Oscillospiraceae bacterium | reverse complement strand
AAGAGCCACCGGCTCTGAGTTGCTGTTTGACGGATTCACAAGACTCTATGAAGAGGCAACTGACGAGAAAAAAGAAGCGAATAATATGCTGCCCAACATGACGGTAGAGACAAAACTCATATACAAGGGGATAACCCCTTCGCAGCATTTTACTCAGCCTCCACCGAGGTTTAACGAAGCCTCCCTCATAAAAGCTTTGGAGGAATATGGGATCGGAAGACCCTCGACCTATGCACCGACCATCTCCACTATTATCTCTAGAGGATATATAGAACGGGAGCAGCGTACCCTTAAGGCGACCTCTCTCGGATTTATCGTCACTGACCTGATGAAGGAACAGTTCCCTGAGATTGTAGATGTGAGTTTCTCGGCTGACATGGAGAAGAACCTCGACCGCATCGAAGACGGTGAAGCTGATTGGGTGGCAGTACTCGAAGAGTTCTACGGACCCTTCGAAGCATCGCTCAAGACGGCAGAAAAGAACATGGAAGGCAAGACATTAGAATTACCAGACGTCGTGTCCGATGTAGTCTGCGAGCTCTGTGGTAAGCAGATGGTCATCAAGACCGGACGGTACGGTAAGTTCCTGGCATGCCCGGGTTATCCCGACTGCAAGAATACCAAACGATTCTTTGAGACGGCACCCGGAAGCTGCCCGAACTGCGGTAAACCAATAGTGAAAAAACGCAGCTCCAAAGGTCGCACATTCTATACCTGTGAGGACAGTAAGAACTGCAACTTCATAACCTGGGATATACCCACCGAAGAAAAGTGTGAACTCTGCGGGAATACATTGTTCAGAAAAACCGGTAAAAACCCCGCATTACTCTGTCATAAGGAGTCGTGCGGATTCAAAAAGGATATCGATAGATGACATTGAATGTAGTCGGTGCAGGTTTAGCAGGGGTTGAGGCAGCAAACACCCTAGCCGGTTATGGTCATCGGGTGAATCTGTTTGAGATGAAACCCAAACACTACAGCCAAGCACATCATTCCCCTGATTTCGCCGAGTTAGTGTGTTCTAATTCCTTCAAGGCAGCTCGAGTCGACTCTGCCTCTGGATTGCTCAAAGCCGAAGCCCGGCTTCTAGGTTCATTGGTACTGGAGGTAGCGGATCACTGCAGTGTACCGGCAGGCGGTGCAGTTGCGGTCAACCGTGAGATCTTTTCTAAACTCATCACCGAGAGGATAACGCAGAACAGTAACATCTCCGTTATCACCGAGCAGGTGACCGACATAGATACAGATATACCGACAATTATTGCCTCGGGACCGTTGACTTCGGGAGCGTTAGCTGCCAACATCACCGAATTAACCGGTGGGTTGTTGAATTTCTATGATGCAGCATCCCCCATACTGACCGCAGAGAGTATAGATTTTTGTAGAGTGTTTTCTGCCAATCGTTACGACCCATCGACAAAGGGAGATTACCTGAACTGTTTCTTTGATAAATCTTCATATGAAGCGTTCTGGAATGAGTTGGTTAATGCCAAAACCGCAACCCTTTCGGAGTTCGATACTCCCACGAGAGTCTACGAGGGTTGCATACCGATAGAAAAACTCGCTAAGCGCGGTATCGACTCAATTAGGTTTGGTCCCCTAAAACCGGTAGGGCTGGTTGACCCGGTTACCGAGCGCCGACCCTACGCTGTAGTGCAGCTGCGAAAAGAGGATAATGAAGCCAGACTATATAACATGGTCGGGTTTCAGACCAATCTGACCTTCCAGGAACAAAAACGGGTCTTTAGCCTAATACCAGGACTTGAGAAACTCGAAATTGTGCGGTACGGAGTTATGCATCGCAACAGCTATCTCGATTCACCGAAACTATTAAATGTCACATTGAATCTGAGGGATTACCCTTCAACATATATTGCAGGCCAACTGACCGGGTTTGAGGGATATATCGAATCTGCAGTCTCAGGTATACTGGCTGCCAGATTCCTTCACGGCAATCTGACCTCTGCAGCAACTGCGATTCCTTCGGAATATACCATGTCGGGGGCATTACTCAGATACATAATTTCATGCAACAAAGACTTCCAGCCGATGGGTGCCAACATGGGGATTCTCCCACCGCTTGAATCACCGATTAAGAATAAGAAGCAACGATATATGGCACTGGCAGAACGGGCGATAACCGAGATGAACAGATATATATCACCATAATAGAGTAGTAAGAGAGGGAGATATACTAGATGAAAATATCACTGGATGTATTCGGGGGAGACAATGCACCGATCGAAATCCTCAAAGGAGCGATAGCGGCAAAAGCTGAGTATGATATAGAGTTAGCACTGTGCGGTTCAACCGTAGAAATGTTAAGAGTCGCAAAAGACGCTGGGTTGTCTCTCGAAGGGTTGGAGCTCATAGAGGCAGGTTCGGTCATAGATATGCATGATGAAGCAAAGGCTGTACTCCGACAGAAAGCAGACAGCTCGATGGCAGTCGCACTCAAAATGGTCGCAGACGGAAAAGCAGATGCGGTGGTGAGTGCTGGTTCCACCGGTGCATTTCTGATGGGTGCCACCATGATCATTAAACGCATCAAAGGTATAAAGCGACCGGCACTCGGTGCCATTATGCCTGGAACTGCCGGACCATATATTCTAGTGGACTGCGGTGCCAACGCCGAGGTCAGACCCGAGATGCTCAACCAATTCGGTCTGATGGGATCGGTCTACATGAAGAATGTACTGAAGGTTAATTCGCCCAAGGTAGCACTTGCCAATAACGGAGCCGAAGAGACTAAAGGCACCGACCTGCAACGCGATGCATACCTTCTACTAAAAAACAACAAAGACGTGGAGTTTTGCGGTAATGTAGAAGGACGAGATATCCCGTCGGGCGAGTATCAGGTCATTGTGGCAGACGGATTCAGTGGCAACCTCATACTCAAAACGGTTGAAGGAACTGCATCTTTTACCTTCGGAATGCTAAAAGATATGTTCACAAAGAATCTCTTTTCCAAACTCGGTGCAGTGTTATTGGGTTCAGGATTACGGGAACTTAGGCAAAAGATGGACTACACCGAATACGGTGGAGCTCCACTTATCGGGTTGAAACAGCCTGCTGTCAAGGCACACGGAAGCAGTAACGCAAACGCGATAAAGAATGCCATTCGCCAAGCGATGCAGTGGGCTTCGAGCGGTGTGACCGAAGAGATCCAAAAAGCGGTGGCAGGAAACGAGGACGATGAGTAACTCTCTTAAACAAAAACACACCCCGTCTATTGATCTACTGTTGCAGTTTCAACGGTCAATTGGATATATCTTCTACGATGATCAGTTGCTGATACAAGCCCTTACCCACTCCAGCTATATGCATGAAATAGGCCTTTCATTCTGTAATGAACGGATGGAGTTTTTAGGTGACTCTTTACTGTCGGTCATTGTTGCGGAACATATCTATCGCAATCGAGAGGAGCTCGATGAGGGTGATCTCACCCGTCTGCGTGCGGACATTGTCTGTGAAGAATCACTCTATGAGTTCGCCAAGAGTATAGATTTAGGTAGCTACCTCTTTATGAGTAACGGAGAGCTGCGTAACGGAGGAGATAAAAGACCATCGGTGCTCTCGGATGCATTTGAAGCGTTGGTGGCCGCGATTTACCTAGATGGCGGTATGGCTGAAGCCAGACGCTTTGTGCTGTCATGTTTTGATATACAGCAGCTTCAACAGCCGGTTAATCTCGACTACAAGAGCCAACTACAGGTTGATACACAGAAGATGGGTATGAAGATACGATATGAGACGGTAAATGAATCTGGACCAGATCATGATAAGCAGTTTACCGTAAATGTACTATGCGATGACCTGATACTGGGTACCGGAACCGGCAAAAGCAAAAAAGCGGCCGAACAACAGGCAGCAAAAAACGCATTAGAGTTATCGATATGAAGAAACACTCGAATTTAGCTGTCTTCATCCCCAACATAGGGTGCAAATATCGTTGCATATTCTGTGATCAAACAAGGGTTTCGGGACGGTCGGAACAACCGACCGCTGAAACGCTTTTTAGTTTTCTTCAACAGGCATTACAAAAGCAACCCGACCCAGAGCACATTGAGATTGCTTTCTTTGGGGGTAGTTTCACCGCATTGCCACTTTCATACATTGAGGCGCTGCTTGCCGTCGCATACGAATTTATCAAAGCAGAACGGGTCAGCGGAATCAGAATATCTACCCGACCCGATGCCATAGATGATAACATCCTACAACTGTTGAAGGTATACGGTGTCACTGCCATCGAACTCGGTGCTCAATCAATGAATGATGAGCTGCTTATCTTGAATCGACGTGGTCATACCGCGGCAGACGTAGAACACGCGTCGGTTCTCATTAAGCAGCATTCCTTCTCGTTGGGATTACAGATGATGATAGGCATCTACGGAGCCGATGACAGTCTTGGTGACGCTCTGTACACCGCGTCATGTTTCATTAAGCTAAAACCCGATACAGTGCGAATCTATCCGACTCTGGTACTTGAAGCAACTGAACTCGAAAGGATATATCTGAATCAAGGGTATATACCGCTCTCACTAGATGACGCAGTATCGATAACCGCACAGCTGCTCATACACTTTGAACAAGCCGGTATCAAGGTTATACGAATGGGTCTTCATTCTGAGATGAGCCTACAACAGAATATCATCGCCGGACCTTTTCATCCCGCTTTCGGTGAGTTGGTACGTTCGAGCGTCTACAAACAGCAGTTGGAACACGAGCTGAGCCACATGAAGCAAGGACACTACAGCGTCTTAGTTGCGAGCAAAAACATCGGAGCAGCAGTAGGACTGAAAAAAAGCAATCTGCTGCATTTCAAAGAGTCAGGATATATCCTTAAGATACGTGGATGTGATGAGCTAGAGGGTTATGACTTTCGTATTGTCGTATCGGAATAATCGGAGCAGACTATCCCTTGCGGCTAAGCAGCATGAGATGATATATATCGAAAGAAAAAGAGAGAACAGTTGGCGTTAGTGAGGTCTAACTCAGCTAGAGATATATTTCGTTCATCCAACCGATGAATGGTTCTTTTACCATGAGATTTTGCAGGTAAAGTGAAAAACTAAATTCTAGAGTTAGAAATCCGGAAAAAAGTGCACGGGTAAATACTAGAAAGGATAGTTTAGATTGGTACTCCAGGTATTCCAATTCTGTGAAAAGGACTAGAATATTGAAGATATCATTGAATACGTAGATAGATAACTGTACAGCAAACAAACCTACGGAAAGACATCAATAAAAAATGAAAGACTAAGATCCATAAGCTTAGGGATAAAATTGAGTTTCAATTATTAAGATCTGATATAATTAGAAAAAATAATTTTTGGGTATCTATATGGTAAGTTGGATTAAAAGGCATAAGATAAACATATTCTTTTGTGGTATTGGCTTGGTATATGTGTTTTTACACTTCTTTAAGCTCTCTGATGTTCCGCGTGGAATAAATGTGGATGAAGCTGGGATGGGTTATGATGCATACTGCCTTGCAAACTTTGGAGTTTCTCGAGATCTTCTACCTTTTCCTTTATACCTAGTGAATTATGGTGGAGGACAAAGTGCCTTATATGCACATCTTGCATCATTTTTCATTA
>WRIP01000101.1 GCA_009782665.1 Oscillospiraceae bacterium | reverse complement strand
GGGTTTTTTTAGTATAAACTATTGTCTTTCGGAGGACAGGATATGAACACATACAGGACAGACAAATGCGGAGAACTAACTAAAGCAGATATATCAAGACAGGTCAAACTGGCAGGTTGGGTCGATACTATTAGAGATCACGGCGGCTTGGTATTCCTTGATCTGCGAGATCACTTCGGTATTGTACAGATTGTATTTGAAGATCCGCTTCTTGTGAAAGGTATTTCACGCGAGTCGGTAATATCGGTTGAAGGAACGGTCGGTCAAAGATCCGATGACGTAGTTAACCCTAATATAGCAACCGGTGAAATAGAAGTCAGAGCGACTTCTGTTACTGTCTTAAGTCGTGTGCTATCCCCTCTTCCATTTGATATAGGAGAATCTACAAAAACCAGAGAGGATATTCGGCTTAAATATCGATTCTTAGATCTACGCAATCCAGATGTCCATAAAAACATATTGCTGAGAACCGAAGTTATAGACTATATCAGAGCGAAAATGAAATCACTCGACTTTACCGAGATTCAAACGCCAATACTCACCGTATCATCTCCCGAAGGTGCACGAGACTATATAGTACCCAGTAGAAAACATCCTGGTATGTTCTATGCACTGCCGCAGGCTCCACAACAGTTCAAACAACTGTTGATGGTAGCTGGGTTTGATAGATATTTCCAGATAGCACCCTGTTTTAGAGATGAGGATGCTAGAAGCGATCGTTTGACTGGAGACTTCTATCAGCTGGACTTCGAAATGTCATTCGCTACTCAAGAGGATGTGTTTGCTGTAGCTGAAGAGGTTATGTATGGTTGTTTTACTGACTTTACCGACAAGGAAGTAACAAAACCTCCCTTTCCCCGCATCACCTATGCCGACAGCATGTTAAAATATGGTAGCGATAAACCAGATCTACGCAATCCCCTAATAATTGTTGACCTGTCAAAATACTTCACAGATGTAGACTTTATGCCGTTCAAAAACAAAGCGGTCAGGGGTATTGTCGCTCCTAATACCGCAGAAATGCCGCGTTCGTTCTTTGACGGGATGCTCAACTTCGCCACCTTAATCGGGATGAAGGGGTTGGGATATATCCAGGTAGGTTCTGACTTCGAACTCAAAGGACCCATAGCGAAATTCCTTTCTGAGGAAAAGCAAAAACAACTCATCGATATGGTTAATCTAGCCATCGGTGATACTATCTTCTTCATATCGGATATACTACAGCTCACAGATAAGCTGGCAGGACAGATTCGCACCGAACTGGGTGTTCGGCTCAACCTTATCGATGACTCGAAATATGAGATGTGCTTCATCACCGATTTCCCGATGTACGGCTTGGATGAAACAACTGGAAAAACCGAGTTTCTGCATAATCCCTTCTCTATGCCACAGGGTGGACTTGAAGCTCTTGAGACAATATCTCCTCTCGACATTAAGGCATATCAGTACGACTTTGTCTGTAATGGATACGAACTGTCTTCCGGTGCGGTGAGAAACCATCGACCTGATATTATGATTAAGGCCTTTGAACTTGCCGGATATACCAAAGAAGACATTGACACTAAATTCCCTGCCCTGTTTAATGCATTCCATTATGGCGCGCCTCCTCATGCAGGAATGGCTCCGGGAATCGACCGAATCATCATGCTCATCTCCGAGCAGGAAAACCTGAGAGAAGTTATAGCATTTCCGATGAACTCCAATGCACAGGACCTGATGATGGGAGCTCCCGGTAAGGTCAACGAGCAGCAACTACGTGAAACACATATACGATTGAGGTAATATAATGGAAGACTTAAGGGTACTCGAAGAAATAGAAAAGTTCAGCCTAACCGATGAAGAACGAGTGACAATAGAAGCAATGATTGAGCGATATTATGAAAGCTTTAATGAACTCGATGGTATTGACACATCTGGGATTGAGCCGCTTGTATCGGTTATCTCACAATCAAATATCATGCGAGAGGATATCGCTAAACACACTGTAACTCGCGATGATATCCTTTCTGGTTCACATAGTGAAAGTGTCGAATACTTTGAGATTCCCGGTATTCTTAGGTAAAGGAAGAAAAAGCATGAATCCTAAACATATTGCAGTAGATGACACAATAATGAGAGTGAATATGCCGGTTATGAGTACAACCGAGATATTTCGTGGTTATCTGTCTCCTATCGATGCACATGTCATTACGCTACTTGAGGCTAATGATTACACCATCAACTCGGTTCCGCTTTCACAGAATTTTGGAACCGACCTAAGTGAACTACCTCTTCAGCAAGTCAGAGAAGTATTCAAGGGAGATATTTCGGCTTGTTTAGTCAATGATCCGTTCGGAAGTTTCAAACAACTAGCAACAAAAGAAAACCTTATCTTTCTTCAGCCTTCCTATGCGAGCGTATCCCGGTATGGATTGGTTCAGCATGTACCTTCAATGGATCAAATCGGCATTCTCGCCAAAGATATATCGACAGCGTACGAACTGCTTTCGGTTATTCAGTCAATTGACCCCAAAGACGGAGTGATGACTGAACGAAATACTGTATCTCTGACTCCGAATAAGCTCGAAGCCAGAGTCGCTTTTGATGCATCTTTACTTAACAGTACCAACGACGAGTACGGTGAGTTGTTAAACTCTATCGCAAAAGACCTCAATGCAGTAGATGTTAAACTTATATATTTCGATATATCCAAACAGGTAATGACTATTCTTGCTGCTGCCGAACTATCTCATAGTATTAACAGATACGACGGAGTACGGTTCGGATATCGTTCGGCTGATGCTAGTAATCTAGAAGAGATATATGAGAAGTCAAGAAGTGAATCCTTTTCTATTGGTATGAAACTGTTTGGGATACTAGGAGTCTTTGTCCTCTCACAGAACAACAGTAAAAGATACTATGAGCAGGCAATGAAACTACGACGTATGATAAAAGAGAGCCTGGATTACGTCAAATATGATGTAATACTGTTACCAACGGAGATAAACGGTAACAACTACACAAATCTTGCAATATTTTCTCAGGCTCCGCTTGCGGGACTTGCATCTCTCACCTTCAGTAAGGGTAACTGCGGTATTCAATTGTTGGCAAAACCATACCATGAACAGCAACTGCTTGAAACATATAACCGAATCATCAGTAAAGACTGAAAATAGAGAAAAGGAGACGGTTTCACCGCTTGATATATGAAATATGAAGTTGTTATCGGTTTAGAGGTACATATTGAACTATCTACCGAATCAAAACTATTCTGTAGCTGCCCTGTGAAATTTGATGCAGCTCCCAACGAGAATATATGCCCTGCGTGTGCTGGCATGCCGGGGATACCTCCTGTATTAAACAAACGTGCAGTAGAGCTTGGTATAATTGCTGGTCTTGTCACAAACAGTAAAATATCAAGTGTTACAGCATTTGATAAGAAAAACTATTTCTATCCAGATCTTCCGACCGGGTATCAGATAACCCAGTTCTTTGCCCCCATATGTAAGGATGGATATATCGACATCGAACTCTCCGATAGGACTAAACGTATCACACTCAAACAGATACATATAGAAGAGGATGCCGGAAAGTTAGTGCACACCGCTACTTCAACCCTAGTAGATCTCAACCGTGCGGGAGTTCCGTTGATTGAAGTCGTGAGTAACCCGGACTTTTCAAACGCTGAAGAGGTTATTGCCTATCTTGAGAAATTGCGATCCTTAATGACGTTTGCATCGGTTTCTGATTGCAAGATGCAGGAAGGTTCTATGAGGTGTGATGTCAATCTCTCGGTAAGAGAAACCGGTGCTATACAACTTGGCACACGCACCGAGATAAAAAACATGAGTTCTTTCAAGTCGATTACCGAAGCCATTGAGTATGAATCAAATCGTCATATCGAGGCACTTGAGACGATGTCTGAGGTGTTAGTTCAGGAAACACGAGGCTGGGATGACGATGCAAAAGAGACATATGCTATGCGTGAAAAAGAAAACTTCGATGACTATCGATATTTCCCGAATCCCGAGATAATGCCGGTAGTTATTGACTCGTCAGTAGTCGATAAGTTGAAGCGAAATCTGCCGGAGATGGCTCATGAAAAGCTTTTACGTCTGACCGAACAACTTAAACTCCCGGTAATCGAAACCAAGCAGATTACAGCTAGTAAAACCCTATCCGATATATTCGATAGTACGCTTGCACTGACCGGCAATCCTAAAGAGGTGTTGAACTGGATAGTCGTAGAACTGCTCAGTATCCAAAGAGGAGAGAATAAGAGCGTTGACGATATCGTCATTGATACAAAGAAGTTTGCAGACATAATCAAGATGGTGGAGCAACGCACCATCAACCGGAATGTCGGAAAAAAATTGTTACAGCTATTGGTGGAACAAGACATCAATCCCACCAATTATGTCACCGAACACAACCTTATAATTATCAGTGATAACTCCTCTGTTGAATCGGTTGTGGATGAAATACTGAATACTCATCAAGGAGTAGTATCGGAGTTTCTAGAAGGAAACCAAAAGGTATACGGATTTTTAGTAGGACAGACCATGAAACAACTTGGAGGTAAAGCCGACCCGAAGGTTGTAAATGAACTTTTACGAAGTAAACTTGCCAGTATGGAGTAGAAATGGAAACAGATGCACACCATAATGGTGTGCATCTGTAACATTCTCATAAATCTTGAGTGACAGGTCATCGCGACTACGCTAAAGTGTAATCCAATACCTACCAACAATGTTGCCATCCGGCTCAATCAACTCGTTCTCAAAAACTCCACCGTTTCTTTTTATGGTTGCTGCTGATGCTATATTGTATTTGTCGCAGGTAATGAGTACCTTACTAATACCGAGTTGACGACAGATATCAAGGGCTGCCGCTAACATCCGAGTGGCATAACCTTTCATGCGTTCTGAAGGCAGTACACTGTATCCTATGTGCCCACCCGAGCATAGTAATTCATCACTCAATGTATGACGAATCTGTATCGTACCTATGATTTTCTTATCAACAACTGCAAAATAGGTTGTTGCTCTCACTAATCCCTCAGGTGGTGTGTCAGAATTCATGACAGTAACGTATTCTAGCCAACGTTCATAGTTCGGTATGACAATTAGACCACCGCTGCCATGAATATGTCTATCTCCAATATCAAGATACTCTTGAATATACTCGAGTGCTTTTTGTTTATGTGTGATGCTGGGTAATATCAGTTCCATATGCATTAGTAGACTGTAGAGCCGACCGGTACATGGTTATCTACAAACACCACCCTACAACGACCGCTGTCAGCTGAGGTGGCTAGCAGCATTCCTTCAGATGTCACCCCGGTAATTCTAGTTGGTTCTAGGTTAACCAGTACCACTATTTTCTTGCCAACCAACTGTTCCGGTTGATAATCATTTTTTATCGATGATACTATTACTCTTTGACCTATACCATCATTCACCGTCAGCTTGTAGCAGTTGTGTGATTTGCGTATCTCCTGACACTTAACAATCTCACATACTCTTAGATCCAGATTGGAAAAATCATCAAAACTGACAGTCGACTTAATCGGTTGAACCGTTATCGTTTCTTGTTCTTGGCCATCACTTAACTCGATATTTGACTCTTTTTTCTCTTCTACGGTCAAAAGCTCAGTAGCTATCTCCTCTTCGGTCTTGGGGAAAGAAAAATC
>WRIP01000100.1 GCA_009782665.1 Oscillospiraceae bacterium | reverse complement strand
AAAGCAGAGCAAAAGGAGTAGAAACAAATGCCAGGGACTAAGAAACTAGGAAGAAGCTCGGATCATCGCAAAGCTATGCTTCGCGCAATGGTTACCTATCTTTTCGAGTACGGACGTATAGAGACTACAGTCTCTAAAGGTAAGGATGTACGTTCGATGGCAGAGAAGATGATTACCATAGGGAAGTCCGATTCTTTACATAAGAAGAGACAGATATATTCATATATCACCAAGGAATCGGTTGCACACAAACTAATCGAAGAGATTGCACCTAACTACATTACTCGTTCGGGTGGATATACTCGTATAACCAGAATAGGACCAAGACGCGGTGATGCAGCAGAGATGGTTGTTATTGAGTTAGTATAATCAAGAAAAAATAGTCCGGAGTGCAGCACGCTGCACTCCTTTTATTTGTAATACGTAAATCCAGAAAAACAGAAGGATTAGGGAAAACACTTGATAATATCTACCTTCTCTAGATATAATATGGGAAGAGGCAAAATTCTGGATGTTATTCTAATTGAGAAAACATCTCAGGTATTTTGAAATAATACTGAAGAGGTGAGATTAATGAATGAAATACCGAACATTACCCTGAACAATGGTGTTGTAATACCACAACTCGGGCTTGGAGTACTGAAGATGCAGGATGGAGATGAGGTAGAATCCAGTGTACTTAAGGCGTTAGAAGTTGGTTATCGTGCTATTGATACCGCAGCCGGATATGGCAATGAAGGCGGTGTTGGAAGCGCTCTTAAGAAGAGTGGATTAAAAAGAGATGACTATTTCATCACAACCAAACTGGCAAATGTCGATCAGGGTTATGATAGCACCCTAAAAGCTTATGATAAGAGTTTGGAACTTTTGGGTCTAGATTATCTGGATCTGTATCTAATTCACTGGCCGCAACCGATGTATGATCAATATGTCGATTGTTGGAAAGCGTTAGAGAAACTCTACGAAGAGAATAGAGTTCGCGCTATCGGTATCTGTAACTTTGAGCCGGTACATCTCGAGAGACTATTTGAAGAAACCGGCATTATCCCTGCTGTCAATCAGATTGAGCTTCATCCGTACCTGACCCAGGTACCACTGCAAGAGTTTTGTGCAAAACACGGTATTGCAGTAGAAGCATGGAGTCCGTTAATGCAGGGCGGAGAGGTGTTACGCAATGATCTAGTTAAATCAATCGGAGAGAAGTACTCGAAGACTGCAGCACAGGTAGTACTCCGTTGGGTAACCCAGCAGGGTATCATCACTATCCCCAAGAGCACACATAAGGAACGGATGATAGAAAACATGTCCATATTCGATTTTGTGTTGGATGACGACGATATGGCCGCACTCGATGCACTTAATCAGGATTTCCGTACCGGACCCGACCCATATACTTTCTCAAGAAGATAATATCCTATACTGCATATTCTCTTCCGCGAGGAAGAGAATATCTGTATCATTTATCCTTGAAAGATTATTCCAGTAGGAGCTGACGATGAGCGATATTAAGATTCAACAGGGAATTAGTTCAACCGATCCCGATGAAAGACTGCAGTTTATCAGTCAACAGGGGATAAGGTACGTCTACGCCATTATGTCAGACGATGATGCGAACTATGACGGTATCATGAAACTCAAGGACCGATTATCACGATATAATTTGATACTATCTGATCTGAGTAATACCAAGATATATAAGAATCCTTCTATTCATCTTGGCTTTAGTGACAGGGATGAACATATTGACCGGTATAATATGCTGACTAGAGCTATTGCTAAGGCTGGTATCGGTATAAACTATATGACCTGGGAACCCAATCAGGTGTTGTCTTCTCGATTTACAGTCGGAACTCATACCCGAGGAGCAAAGGGGAGAATCGTAGATATCAATGAACTGAAAACACTTCCGTTTTCTCATCGAAAACAGTTTACCGAAGAAGAGACATGGGATAACTTTAAGTATTTCCTAGATAGGGCGTTGCCGGTATGTGAAGAGGTAGGGGTAAAGATTGCGTTACATCCCTGTGATCCTCCGGTGCCATCACTACTTGGGATATATAACCTGATACATTGTTCGGATGACTATCGCAGAGCTTTTGAACTAGTCTCAGATAATGAGTTTCTCGGAATGAAGATGTGTATCGGTTGTTGGCTGGAAGGTGGTCCAGCATTCGGTGATCTACTATCTGACATTCAGGAGTTTGTTTCTAATGGCAAGGTGCTCATAGTACATTTTCGCAATGTCAGCGCAACACATCCTTTCTTTGAAGAGACACTGATTGAGGATGGATATATGAACATGTATGAGGTCATGAAGACATTGGTAGAATGCTCGTATGATGGCTATTTGACGGTTGATCATGTCCCAACCTTCACTGAAAGCTATGGAGGAAAGGATGCAGCTTTTGCATATGCAAACGGTTATGCCAAAGCATTGCTAAACGCAGCAGAATATGAACTAGGTAGATAAAAGATATCATAACCGAAAAAAAACTCCTTCGGATATCTGCTCTACAGTATCGAAGGAGTTTTTTGTTTGCGATGAGTTCGCGATATTAGGTAGTGAGGGTGCAACTTATTATAGCGTGCATATATTTACAATATATAAGATAACTGCTATACTTTAAGGCATGGAATGGAGGTGCCTTATGAAGGTAGTTAAAGATCAGATAATAGATAAAACGCTTGATACAATACGTCTGAATGTAGAAGACAACTATAATACCTTGGAATCATTGTATGATAATAATGGAATTAATATAGATAAACTGGAAGAACAGATGGGAAAGCTACGTAGGAGTAATGATGAAGCGATAGAACACATGTATAACGAAGTAGTAAATAGCTTGCCTGAGAAAGCGTTACTACGCAAAAAAAAACACAACTCAGAAGTTTAGGATTTAGTCCCAGAAATGGTGGTAAGAGAAAGAAGACAATAATAACTCTTCATGGTTCATTGACAATTAATAGAAGCATACTACGTCTGGAAGGAGAAACCGAAGGTCCAAAGGAGGTAGTACCACTTGATGAATATCTAGGAATAGATAAACTACCATTCAAGATGACGCGACAGATGATGATTGAAGTAGCCTTTTGGGGACAGAACCAGACTTCCTTTAAAATGGCAGAAAGAATATTGCAAAAGATATACGGAGTAAGTATCACTGATGACTTGATACGCAAAGTAACCTACTACGTAGGGAAGGTAGTATATGAAGAGGATCTCCGAAGAGCACAGGATATATACAAGAATATGAAGGATATTCCATATGAGAGGGATATACCGGGTGTGTTATACATAATGACAGAAGGAGCTGCAATAAACACACGAATAAAGGATGATGAGGGCTCTACATGGAGAGAAAACAAACTAGGGTTAGTCTTCAGTAGTAAGGATCTAAAGCTTCGAAAAGATGGAGAGACACATGATATATTGAAGAAGGAATATGTGAGTTATATAGGCAGTGTGAATGAGTTCAAGAAGTTTCTAATAGAATGTGCTGTACGTAATGGATATGGCAGATATACACAGGTTGTCATAATCGGTGATGGTGCCACATGGATACGCAATATGTGTCTTGAGCTATTTCCAGATGCAATACAGATATTAGATTTCTTTCATCTAAAAGAGAACCTATATGTCTTTGCTAAACATCTATATCCCAACAACGTTACAGAGTATACCAAATGGGCAGAGACTATAGCAGGATTGTTACGCAAAAGTAAGACTGCGCAGGCACTTAATATGCTTGAAGAGTACAAAGATACAAAATTACCTCCAGGAATAGTTAATCCGTACATATACCTACTAAACAACAAAGATAAGGTGGACTACGAACTATATCGTCAGAATGGTTGGTTTATTGGTAGTGGTTCTGTAGAAAGTGGAAACAAGACAGTACTACAAAAAAGATGTAAGCAAGCAGGACAAAGCTGGGATGTAGTAAATGCTCAGTATCTTTTAACTTTAAAAGCAAAAGAAGAGAGTGATCTATGGGAGCAACATGTTAGTAAATACATAAGCACTGTTAATTTGCACGCTATTTGAAGTTGCACCCAGGTAGTGAGGATTACTTGACGATAGACCACCTAACGTGGAATAATATGCATTAGTCGGGTTCAAACCGACCATGCAAAACATATATTTTTAGAGGTGAACAATGCATTGGGCAGAAACACTGGCATGGCAGATAATAAAGAGAAATCCAAATAAGGAAGAGTATGTATGTGCGGCCGGTATTAGCCCTTCCGGTTCCATCCATATAGGTAACTTCCGTGATGTTGCTACCAGCTACTTCGTGGTGTTGGCCCTGAGAAAACTCGGAAAGAAAGCGAAATTACTGCACAGTTGGGATAACTACGATCGTCTTCGCAAGATTCCGGTCAATGTAGGTGAGATAACGTCTGGATGGGAAAAGTATATCGGATACCCGTTGTCGGGGATACCGAATCCCTTTGAGGATGATGCTAAAAGCTATTCCGATCATTTTGAAGCAGAGTTTGCCGACAGTTTGATTGACTTCGGGATTCAACCAGATTACCGAAACCAAACCGAGATGTATAAATCTGGGAAATATACTAAAGAGATACTGCTAGCACTAGATGAACGCAGCAGGATATTTGATATTCTTGCTAAATTCAGAACACAAGACTCAGTGGAAGGTGAACGAGAAAACTACTATCCTGTTACCATCTACTGTCCGGTATGTGGTCGAGATACCACTAGCATTGATGTCTATGATGATATTAGTCACACTGCCACATATTCCTGTAAATGCGGGCATACCGCAGAGTTTGACTTCAATACCGAATACAACTGTAAGCTGGCTTGGAAGGTCGACTGGGCCATGCGTTGGGGTTATGAAGGGGTGGACTTTGAACCAGGAGGAGCGGATCATGCGTCCCCGATGGGTAGTTTTCAAACATCCAGAATTATAGCGCAGGAGATCTTCAGGATAACTGAGCCAATCTTTCAGGGATATAGCTTTATAGGACTAAAGGGTGTTGCCGGGAAGATGTCCGGTTCTACAGGCTTGAATCTCACTCCGAAAACACTGCTTCAGATATATGAGCCTGAGGTCATACTATGGCTGTATTCGAGAACTGATCCGCTACATTCATTCGATTTCTGCTTTGATGGAGGTATCTTAAGGCAGTATACCGAGTTCGATCGGGTGTATAGTTCAGTCATTAATGGCAGTGCTAATGAACTGGATACGGCGATAATAGAAAATTGTAAGGTGAATGACAGGACAATAAACACTGTACCGATGACCTGGTTAGTGCAGTTCGGGTCGGTGGTTAACTTCAATGCAGAGGTGCTCGAAACAGTGTTTTCCAAGATAGGAACTCCGTATACAATAGCCGAATTTTCTAGACGGCTTAGCCTCGCCCAGAACTGGCTTAACATGTGTAGCCCTGAGAGTGTTAATCATCTGCCAGTTCATCGTAACTGGGAGGTGTATGATCAGCTCTCGCAATCTGAGAAGGATGAGATTGCCACCTTATATCAAAACTTATCGGATAATGAGTACCAACTAGATGAACTCAATCAGATGATATATGCTGTACCTTCACAGGTCTTCGGAGAGATTGAGGATGCAAAAGAAAAGAAGAAGCTACAGGCAGCCTTCTTCAAGAATATATATCAACTGCTTATTGGAAAGGAACAGGGCCC
>WRIP01000099.1 GCA_009782665.1 Oscillospiraceae bacterium | reverse complement strand
TCACTGGTACCTTATGCGGGTAACCTACGAGATAATTTGGGGATGACCATCAGCAAGGTGAAGGCAACCATGTGTAACTGCGGAGCATTGACCATAAAAGAACTACAGGATAAGGCACGGATTACTAGAGTCTCATCGGTGAGTATTGTAGAAGGCGGTACACATGATGTATTATTGCGTGATTCTTTAGGTCAACGCGAAAGATAAGGAGGGATTTATGAAATATGTGATCGTAAACGGAAACCCTAAAACAGACGGTCTTTGCAATTCCATGTTTGAATCAGTTGTTTTAGGGGCCAACGATGCCGGAAGTGAGATAGAGATAATTAAACCCGAATTTGACAGATGTCGGGTATGTGGTAACGGATGGGGTAGCTGTCAGAGTTCCAGAAGGTGTTGTTTTGAACAGGATGGATTCGGGCAGGCGATGGATTCGCTTGCGGCTGCAGATGTAATCTGCTTCATTACCCCAGTATACTGGCATGAAATGGCAGAAGGCATAAAAAGCTTCATAGACAGATTGCGAAGATGTGAGAGAGGAGAAGAAGGCAGACTTGCTGGTAAAAGCATTCTTTTGGTTGCCTCGGCAGGTGGAACCGGTAACGGTTTAGTCAATTGTATGCATCAGATGGAACAGTTTTGTCGTCACACCCAGATGAAGGTATTTGACTTTATCGCCGTTAATCGTTGGAACCGTGACTATAAGGGGGAGGCAATATATGCTGCGTCTAAAGCAATGGCTTCGGGACGATCTCCTGGAATTACTATATAGACACAATTTTGTCGAAACAGGAAAATTCTATTGAAACACATAGATACTCATCATCGTCAAGATGATGAGTATCTGTATTAGCCGATTAACGAAATCTCCCATATATGACATCCTTTAGTTTTGCTTGAAAAATAATAACAGGTTGTGTAGAATTCAAACAGACATCTAGTTGTCTGGTTGGAAACATACCATGGAGTATATAATAAGGAGATTGTTTGAGATGAGTTCACTCTATCCGATTAGAGAATTTTCAAAGCTTACCGGGGTAAATTCTGCCACCTTGAGATACTGGGATGAAATAGGAATATTTTCACCGATAACGCGAGATCCATACAACAACTACCGATATTATTCGATTGAACAGGTGTTGGCATTAAACTTTGTCACAACCTTGAGTGAGTTGGGTATCTCGTTGAAAACAATTTCAGATCTGAGAAAAGACAGAGATCCCGAAGCATTGTTGAAGGTACTTGAGGCACGTGAACGAGAGTTGGATATGGAGTTGAGAGAACTTCGAATGAGATCCTCTATTATTCATCTGAGACAGGAACTCATAAGAACCGGTTTAAAGGTGGACGAAACTCAGATATCGGTACAGTTCATGGATGAGAAAGCACTGAAGATATGGCCTCGCAATGAATATCATGAAGGAGACAATTTTGTAGATCCATTGTCTGCGTTTATTCATTATTCCGGTGATTACTATGTTAATCTATCCTTCCCAGTCGGTGGATGCTGGGATAGTCTTGATGACTTTGTAGAACAACCTTCAAGACCGCAGAATTTCTTCTCGATAGATCCGGTCGGAATAAACAAACGCGAAGAAGGTGAGTATTTAGTCGGATACACTCGAGGTTACTATGCAGAGATGGGTGATCTACCTCAGAGGTTAGCAGCATATGCTAAAGAAAACAACTTGATACCATATGGACCGCTCTATACGATGTATCTGTATGAAGAAATCTGCATGCAAGATAAATCTCAGTATTTGGCACAGTCTTTTGTAGCGGTTAAAAAAGCCAGTCGATACTAATATCGGAAAGCATATAGAAGAGGTAGTTGAATGGATATTCAACCACCTCTTTATTTTCTTGTACAAAACTGTATGAGTGGAGCATTCCTAAAGAAATGAAGAAGTTTGCTCAAGACAACTATATCGGTTAACCGATATAGTTGTCGCTGTAGAAGTCATCATATTTTATATCAAAGGTTTTGATAATTGCGTTTAACATCTCAAGCGAAATCCCCTGTTTTCCTTTTTCTACAGCAGAGATATATGAGCGACAGAAGCCTAGATCATCTGCGCATATTGCTGAGTTAAACCGCGGTTCTACCGAAGCCTTTTTAGATCAATATATGGTTTCATAGTTCACCTCCGGCACCTAAGAGTATATGTAACCTTCATTGTAGAGTCTGAGGTAACTATAATGTCAACGATAAACATGAGGTAAAATATTATAAATATAATCAACACAGGAAAGAAAATATGTATAATATGCTAACATGTACTTTAGAGACTACATATAAATGATAGTACGGGGTAATACTTATCCTTTTTATGAATATGGAAAAAGCAAGAAAAGACTCGGGCAGCCTTAAGGCTGCCCTGTAGTATTTGAATCGATACGACATTTTATCTTACAGGCTCCGTTTTGAGTTTCTTTTATTACTTCGAGTATAACCGATAAACGCGAGCACCAATACAGCAGCGAGATTACTGAAGAGGTTAATAATCAATTGAAGCAAGGAGGTGGTTGTTCCACAGTATATGTTGACATAGTGATCAATCACTAAATTCGCTATTAAGCTGGTAATACAAGGAGATATCGCTAATCTGTAGAAAAGATCGATTTTTAGATGCACAATGACGAGATAGGTTATCCAAATCAGTACAGCCCCTACAATGGCTGACGGAATTGCGAGTGTGAAAAACCAACTCTTTCCTGGAGTTATTCCATCCAGTAAATACAGAAAAGGAATCGTTGATATAGTCAGTAAAATCAGCGAAAGTATATATCGTGAAAAAAATACAGGGATAAAGATCAACCACCCGACTGCCACTGAATAGAGGGGGTACATGGCCCAGGAGATAGTACCTTCTACTGCTAGATTGACTATGAAACTGACACCAATAGCAATAAAACACAGTAAGCTGAACAACATGAACAGTACCTTACGACTTTTCAAGTTCAGTTGTTCGATTAGCTCTTTTGTAAAACGAGTCAGTTTTTTATCGATCGGAATGTTAGTGTATGTACTGTTATCCATAATCGATAGATTATCTAATAAACTATCAGTTGAGACAGAAAAGAATCTGCTGAGTGCCAGTATTTTGTCTATTTCCGGTAGAGTTTGATCTGTTTCCCATTTTGAAATTGCCTGCCTCGAAACACTGAGTTTATCTGCCAGCTGCTCCTGAGACAATGATGCAGATTTACGAAGTTGTTGAATATTTGTTCCTAAACTCATTATCAGTACCTCCTGTTATGAGGATTTTAGCACATCAGAACGATTGCTCTCTACCAAATCGACATGGAATGTCAGCAACGAGTGGTTGCATTTACCTTAGCAGACCGAAAAAAACACCTACAGCTACTCTTGTTGAATTAGGAAATGATATTTATGGTTGATTCCTTTCGCTTTGGAGCTACCGATGGAATATCGATATATCCTATAGCAGCAGAAGAACAAATGGTATGCTCCATCGGAATACCGAGTGTAAATAAATACTCTCTTACCGATAAAGAGTCTCTCAGCCAGTGAAGCTGGTTGACATAGCAGCTTCCTAGTCCCATGGAATATGCTGCAAGGAAGATGTTTTGTAATGCTAAAGAACAGTCCGCCATAGCATTTTCGTAGTTTGGAACATTTGATGCAATAATCAGTGTCGGAGCATTCATGTAGAAGCAGTAGTCATCTTTTTGCGAAGATACCTTAGCATTATGCTTCCCAGGATAGTCATCGTCTGGAACATATGTCTCAAATGCTTTCCTCACAACCTCATTCAATCGATTCAATACTGATTGATTTTGTATGGCGGTGAACAACCAGCTCTGATTGTTTCCTCCGCTCGGAGCCCAAATTGCAGCGTTAAGTAATACATCCAATTGTTCGCACGAAATCTGTTGATCTGTAAACTTACGAGTACTTCGACGATTATGTATGGCTTTCAATACTTCATTTTCTATCATGCTCTTAATCTCCTTGTTTGTTACTCCCCTGACTAAACAGTATTAATTCTATGCTAGAAGTAATTGTTATCGGAAACTAACATTTCTAAATACATCACAAAAAATCATAAATATTTTTCACTGCAAAGTTTATCAAAATACGCTTTCAGTATAAATATTGATTCAATCTTCTTCAATGTAAAATCTGTAAATCCATACCTCTGAATTACATCCATTAATCGAACTTCGATAAAGCTAACGCCTACGCCTGTTCATAAAGCGTTACATAGTTGAATAAGCCTATCCTATTCAGTATAAATCTCGCTTAATAAAAAGATTCGATTACCTCGGTTTCTTTTTGTGAACAATCATTTTTTTCGAAGTATTCACCAATATTTGATATGGAACCGAATGAGATAAACATATTTTTGCGACTTGGTCATATCCTTTGTTTTGCATCAATTCATATCCTGCATAAATATGATGCAATTCTCTAATACCTTCATATCGTCCTATATCATGCAGTAAACCAAACACATATGCTTTATGTGCATCAAAATCGTAGTTCAATGCAATAGTTTCAGCAACTCTTGCAACTACCCTGCAATGACTTATCCAAGCACCAGGATTATATTCTTCTGCCCAAATCAATATTTGTACTGCTTCTTCCTTTGTCGGTAGCATTTATACCCCATCCCCCGCTTCTTTAACTGTTAAAACTCTTCTTTCCCCGCCATCTGAGCCAGCATTTCTTTCAGCCTATTGTTAACAGGCGAACCGGGTGAGAAGCGCATTTCCTCAAATTCTTTCTATTCATCAGAGTTGGCTAGCTTGTTCTTCAAAACTCCGGCTGATAAGCATAAATTTTCCTGCAGGTCATCGCATCTGCCGAGAATATAGTCGGCGGACAGACAGCAACCTTGTGCAAAAAGTACCTTCGGTGCGTGATCCACGACTATACTCGACAGTTACATAGCTTTGTCCGATCTCAGCTACCCGGATTCTCTGAAAAAGATATACCCGCTTACTCTTCTCTTTATTGCCTTTAAATCAGTTGTCTAACTGGAACACTATAGCGAATACCTCCCCGACGAAAAACATCGGGGAGAGTTCGCATTAGTTCCTATTGGCGGGGCGGTTTGTGACAAATCCGAAATTTCTACTTTGGCAAGGCTAATCGTGCGGGAATCGCTCTTGAAATTGTATGTCAGCACGATTTTATCGTCATAGAGATATATCGCGTTCACAAATATGTCGATTATCGCCCGCTGGTAGGCTATATCGGCAACATTCCCGCCCTTGAAGCGGTTTATCCAAAAGATTATCTTTTCTTCGGTCAAAATGGTCTGTTGTAATTCCGTTTGCAGAATTTTGACCTCTATATCGGATTTTAGGGCTTCAAGTTCCTCTAATCGCTGTTTGGTCGTGTTGGTGATGATGCCTTGCTGTATCGCGTCTGCGATATTTTTCAACCCTTTTTCCGTGTCCTCAAGCTCTTTTCGGAGCAGGGGCAGCGCGGTGTCCTCGCGTTCTTGCAAGTCCATCAACATTTTAGCGATACGGGCGATTTCTTCGTCCTGTAAACAAAATTCACCGTATCCTGCACAACAAGTTGCTCTATCCAGTCCTTCTTGACCGCCTTTTTCTGCTCACAGCCGCGCTTTCGCTTGTTGGACAGGCATTTGTAGTAGTTGTATTTGCGTAAGGTCTTGCTCGTGCCGCTTTCGCCCACCATGAA
>WRIP01000098.1 GCA_009782665.1 Oscillospiraceae bacterium | reverse complement strand
CTGAGGGAGCCAGAGCGGCAATTGATGCGATAAAGAGCCGATATCCCAAAAGAGAAGCAGTCATACTGATGGGTGTGACCAAGGGTAAGGATACCTCTGGGGTTACCGATATTGTCAATGAGATAGCATCGAGATTTGTGGTGATTCAAGCATCAACCTCTCGAGCGATGGCAGTGGAGGACTTGACCGAGATACTAGGACAGTATGGAAAACCGGTCACTGGAACGACAAGCATAGATGAGGGGATAAAGACGGCTTTATCACAACTGAAGTCGGATGAACTACTACTAGCCATAGGATCTCTCTATACGGTTGGTGACATCAGGAGATATTTTGGTAAGATTTAGTTTTTTAGAGGAATAGAAGAGATGAATAATAGCAGTGAGCTGCAGATTAGACGGTTGACGATTACAGCGATGATGATAGCACTACAGATAGTGTTATCGCGGTATTTAGCAATATCCTTTCTGACATACAAAATCGGGTTTTACTTTCTGCCGATGGTGGTAGTCGGTATGCTTTATGGTCCGGTCTATTCCGGAATTGCCTGGGGTTTATCCGATATCATCGGAGCATTGTTGTTTCCAACCGGTCCCTTTTTCTTCGGATTTACACTATCCGCCATACTAAACGGGGTTATCTTCGGTCTCCTACTCTACAAAAATCATACCAAACTGTTCAGAATTCTGAGTGCGGTAGTAATCGCTTCTACCGTTGTGTCAATCGGGTGTGATAGTTTATGGCTTAAAATCTATTTTCCGACTATAGGATTGAATAGGCTGACAATAGCCATCTTCACCGATCGGATGATTCGAAGTGCTATCATGGCACCGGTGCAGTTTATCACCATCCTACTCATAGCTAAAACTTTAGGTGAAGTTATCTATCGCAACAGCAGTGTGTTCTACGAGAAGAAAGCGATACGTCAAGAGGCCCGAGCTTACTACAACTCTAGGTTTATTTCTGAAAGAAACACTGTTAGCCGCGAAATACTAGACCATCTGATACAACTGGAACAATATATAGCGGCAGAGAATATTTTCTGCTATATCGGTAGAAAAAGTGAGATAGACACATCACTCATTATTGAGCAGGCATTAAAAGATAAGAAGACGGTAAGCCTACCATTATGTGCCTCGGATGGCAGTATGACTGCTAGGGTCATCTCTTCACTGGAAGACGTCACCATCGGCAGCTTCGGTATTCTCGAACCGCAACTAGGCAGTGACATTCTACCGAGAGACGATATCGATTTAGCACTCATTCCCTGTTTAGTTTCAGACAATAAAGGTCACCGAATAGGGTTTGGTGGAGGATACTATGACAGGTACCTAGCCAAGAGTAAAATGTATAAGATAATACTATGTCCTGCAGAAATGGTCCGAGAAAAGATTCCGGTTACCGGGTTTGACCTCAAAGCTGATCTTGTACTGTCATGACCTAACTACAACAAAATATCAGTAAACGTAACCTAACCGGTAGCATACTTTAGAGATGCTACCGGTTTAATGTTGCAACAGATTTCGAGCGAATATAGCCCTCATACATAGTAAATATGAATAGATTCTGGGTATTGTTCATCAATAAATCGTCATAATGTTTAAATTGCTCGATTAGAACACATAAATCGTTGTGCAAAATGACAAAGTTTAGTCGATATAGTAATTTATTGCTAGAGATACCTTGACAGGCGAGGTATTGTACACTAGAATATACAATAACATGTGATATATTGCAGTATTTCCAGTATAACAAACAGTAAAGGAGGTAAGCGTATGTCGATTGCGTCGGATCTGATAAGAGGGCATATTGATACTATCATATTAGCTCAATTAACCGCAGAAGATACCTACGGTTATCAGATTAACAAAGCTATACGCATTAAGACAGACAATCAGTATGAGCTGAAGGAAGCTACCCTCTACTCTGCATTTAAGCGATTAGAGGAGTTGGGATTGATTCAATCATATTGGGGAGATGAGAGTACGGGAGCCAGACGGCGTTACTATACAATCACTCCCGAAGGTAGAGAAGCATATATCAGCCTGCTCAGTGATTGGCAAAATGCAAAATCATTGATAGACCGACTGGTAAAAGAAGACAACAGAGAAGAGAAGGAGGTAGATTATGAATGATCGTCTGAGATCATATATTGATGAGGTGTTTAGTGAGGCTCCATATTCGCCGGCAACCATAGAGATGAAGGAAGAGTTTCTTCAGAATCTGACCGACAAGTACACCGATCTCGTCAATGACGGCAAAAGCGAAGATGCCGCGTACAATATTGCGGTAGCAAGTGTAGGAGATGTATCTCAGTTAGTAATGGAGCTGCAGGGGTTACGCGGACAGCAAGAAATTCGATATGAACAACATAAACAGATAAGCAAAAACCGGCAGATTATAACCGCAATCGCCATAGCACTGTATATCCTCTGTCCGGTACCGAACATCGTTTTTTCGGGTAGGTTAGGTGTAGCGTTGATGTTTGTATTCATAGCGGTGGCAACCGCATTGCTCATCTACAATGGTACCAATCGACCCGGTAAGGTTAAAGAATATGATACGGTGGTCGATGAGTTCCAGGAATGGAGAGGACAGAACGACGAGAACAAGCGGATATATAAGTCGATTACGTCGGCAGTCTGGTCTTTAGGGCTGGTCGCATACTTCCTAGTCAGTTTTCTCACCGGAGCATGGCATTTGACCTGGTTGATATTCCTCATAATCGGTGCCATCAATGGAATAATTAAAGCAGTAATTGATCTGCAAGTTAGGAGATAGACATGAGAACATCAGCATTTATCAGGATAATCATATATCTCGTAGTGGCAGTAATATGTATTTCACTGTTGCTAGTAGGGTTACTCAAAGGAACAATCGGAGGGATGAGAGGTTTAGACATGAGTATATTAAATCTTGGCAGGTACGGTGATGATGAAGGATACGAGATATCCTCAAACGGTCAGATTTACACAACCGGCAATACGACCATCGACAGTATCTATGTCGATTGGGTCAGCGGTCGGGTGACCATTGAAGAGTACGATGGTCAGGAAATTAGGTTCTATGAAGAGAATAACTCAAACGATCCCGACCTCGCAATGAGATTTGCGGTATCGAACGGAAGCTTGAGAATCAAGTTTTCAAGAAGTGGTAATATCAATCTAGGACTGTTCAACCTAATTAAGAACGTTGTGGTTCAGGTACCTAAAGACTATTCTCTCAGTATACTCAACCTGAACGCAGTTTCCTCACCGGTCAATGTGACCAATCTCAACTCAAAAAAACTCTCAATAGAAACTACCTCTGGTGCTGTAACTGTCTATAACGTCAACGCAGAGCGTATCAATGTCAACACCGTCTCAGGTCAGATTGATCTGAACCGAGTCAAAGCTGACTCTATAGATATAGGAAGTGTCAGTGGTAGACAATATCTAAAAGGGGAGTGTGTCAGCCTTACCTCCAACACCGTTTCCGGTGCAGTAAGCGTAGTTTGTGAGACGATGCTCAGTAATGCACGATTCGATTCGGTTAGCGGTCAGATAGAGCTATACCTTCCCGAAAATAAGGGATTCACGGCAAATTGGGATACGGTAAGTGGCAGGTTCAGTTGTGACTTTATGTCCAAACAGGACAGGAATTCGGTAGTATACGGAGACGGCAGCGCCGATATACGTATACATACCGTAAGTGGCAAGATAAGCATCAATGCTATCTAAATGACAGTAAACATGAAGAAAGCGACGGAAGATTCCGTCGCTCTTTTTTATCTTGTGATTGCAATGTCATTGCAGCTTTTCATATATGCTTCTCGCCACCTTATATACATCCCCGCACCCGAGAGTAATGATGAGATCACCTTCCTTAGCATAGTCAACGCACCAGTCAGCGACTGCCTCAAAGTCGGAGAACCAAACCGAATTAGGTATGCGTTCGGCCAGATCGGTCGAATATACTCCGAAAGTGTTTTTTTCTCTCGAACCCATAATCTCGGTCAAGACCACCTGATCAGCGACCATCAATGCATCCGTAAACTCGGTTAGTAGCTGCTTGGTTCTTGAGAAGGTAAAAGGTTGAAAAACGGCAATAATCTTTCGGAAACCCATGTCACGTGCTGCTTGTAGCGTCACCGATATCTCGGCAGGATGATGTGCATAGTCATCTGCAACCGTAACCCCTCTGCGACTTCCGAGTATCTCAAAACGTCGTCCGGCACCTCTGAAGTTCATAAAACCTTCCTGTATAGCCTGTTGTGAGCAGCCCAGTTCGAGAGCCAGGGTAGCTGCTGCTGCCCCATTGTATACATTATGTCTGCCCGGGGTCATAAGGTTGAAAGGTCCATACATATTCCCGTCTGCTTTTTTTAGTGAAAAACTATATAGTGCGTTGGTTGAATAGGTGACGTCGCAGATAGTATAGTCGCTTGCAGTATCCTCTCCGAAATATATTACCATTTTGTCGAGGTTTTCCAATGCCTTGAGGGTATTCGCATCATTCCGATTGGCTATAATTAGTTTCTTAGCTCCTGAAGCAAATGTTCGAAAGGAGGCAATGACCCGTTCTAAGGTGATAAAATAGTCGAGATGATCTGCATCTATGTTGAGTATGATGGCATAATCTGTCTTTAGCTTATGATAGGTATCGACATACTCACATGCTTCAACGACAATCATATCGCTACTACCGGATCTCCCGTAACCACCGATGAGGTTCAGTTTTCCTCCGATAACCGCTGCAGGATTTATTCCTGCAAACAGCAGAATAGTAGTTAGCATTGAGGTGGTTGTGGTTTTACCGTGGGTGCCGCTCACGCCAATAGAGTTGCTGAAACGATAGGTGATATATCCTAAAAGGTCGGCTCTTGGTATTATCGGAATGCCGTTGCGTTCGGCATACAGTACCTCCGGATTTCCCGGTAACAAGGCTGCAGTCACCACTAATGCTTCGGCATACTCTACATTGTTTTGATGGTGACCGATTGTCACCGGTATACCCATTTTGCGTACGGTAGCGATGATGTCTCCATCATTGACATCACTGCCGGTTATCTGAAATCCCTCACTGTGAAGTATCTGTACTAGCGGAAACATACCACTACCTCCGATACCCACAAAATGTAATCTTCGAATTCCACTAAGAATCTCGGAAACGTTCATCGAACTTATACACAGGATTCCCCTACTATAGAAAGTGGGGGAGGAATGTGCTTTCTCCTTTCTGTTAATAATGTTTTGTTTCTTTCTAATAATATCGTTTCTTATATAAATAACTGCCTTTGTTTAGTTTGTTGCCCGTGAGATCTCGTAAATCAAAATATCCAGTATTTCTTCTTCCAAATATATACCACTCTTCACCTTCTGCCTTGACCTTGTCAAATAATCTGTACCCTAAAACTTCGTATGGAGTTTTATTAACTTTCCATCTACCGCCTACCTCTTTATTCTAGCTTACGAATTTCTGAATAAATATCTCCTCGTTGCGTTTTGCGTTAAGATTTCCTGTAATGCAATATGCATCAGAACTATGGGATTTTTCAATATTATTACTAATGTCACTTCTTGCACATAGTTTGTTAACTCATAAAGTAATTGAATGGTGTTCTTTGGACAACTCTTGCTTTTCTTAATAGCCACTTTACCTTTCCGTGTCTATCAGTTGGCATAAGCGGTTTTCCGTCTTTGTTCAGTACATATACCATTATGTTACTTCAAG
>WRIP01000097.1 GCA_009782665.1 Oscillospiraceae bacterium | reverse complement strand
ATATCGGATATGAGGATAGACTTGTGACCGAACAAACCGATACCATTGAAACCAAATGCGACAGTTAAACACAAAAAAGTCACCGTAAAACCGGTAATTAAATATCCGGTTAGAGGGGACCTTTTGGATTTATTGCCTAGTTTTGACATATTCTAATCCTGTTCAGTCTCGCGAACAATATATACGGGTCGCCGCTTAGTCTCGAGATAAGCTTTGGCTAGATACTGACCTAAAATCCCGATACCCAGTAACTGGATACCACCGAGCAGCAGTATAATACATATTGTGGAAGGCCACCCGGCTACCGGATCACCCCACACCGCAGCACGTATAATGACAAATATGATAAAGAGGAATGCAATCAGGCAACAGGAGAGACCAATGAAGGACGCGATAGCAAGAGGTACGGTAGAGAATGCCAGCACACCGTCAATGGAATAGACGAACAGTTTCCAGAAAGACCATTTTGTCTGCCCTGCAACTCGCGAAATATTCTCATACTCCAACCATTCGGTGTTAAACCCGACCCAACTGAAGATACCTTTAGAGAATCGGTTGTACTCGGTGACATGTAAAATCGCATCGACCATTCGCCCCGACATGAGTCGAAAATCTCTGGCTCCGTCCACTATCTCAGTTTTACTGATCTTATTGATCATACGATAGAACATCCTCGCAAAGAAGGACCGAATAACCGGTTCACCCTTACGTGTCACCCGACGGGTAGCGACACAATCAATATTATTACTACTGTTGGTAATAATATTATACATGTCTGGCAACAGTGAAGGTGGATCCTGGAGGTCGGCATCCATCAAAGCCACATAATCTCCTCTCGATTCTAAAAGTCCGGCATAGATAGCTGCTTCCTTACCGAAGTTTCGTGAAAAGGAGATGAATCGTACCCGTTTATCCTCTGCAGCATATTCTTTTATGACCGCAAGCGTATTGTCTGTGGAACCGTCATCCACAAAGATAAGCTCAAACTCCAGTTCTCTTGGTTGTCTACCCTCACACATCTGAGATGCAACTAAACAGATTTCTTTGTAAAAGAAAGGAAGGGCTTGTTCTTCGTTATAACAGGGTACCATTACGGTAATGAGTGCCATATCTGTTCTGTTCCTCCTTCTCGCTCGTATTCTATCAAAATTATATCATATTTTTGTCTTTCGAATATAGTTTATGACCAGGTCATTATGTACTGTTGTCGCATAGCAGAGAAAAATTTTGTATATTATTCCGAATCTCCCATCCTGCCTATAAAGCGATGATAATCAATTGACTATCTTCCACTTTCCGTTATACTTATAGTAAAGGCTTACGGCTGAAAATATTTATTTAGGAGGCTAAACTATGTCATACAAATCTGATATAGAGATTGCACGCGAATCAAAGATTGAACCAATTGAAGTCATTGCAAAAAAACTGAACATCGAAGAAAAATTTCTAGAAAGATACGGACAGTTTAAGGCAAAGATAGCTCCGGAATTTTACGAGAGCTTGAAAGATAAAAAAGACGGCAAGTTGATTTTAGTCACCGCTATTACACCAACACCTGCAGGAGAGGGTAAGACAACTACTTCGGTCGGACTGGCTGATTCTTTAGCAAGGATCGGGAAGAATACGGCAGTAGTGCTCAGAGAACCCTCGCTAGGACCGGTTTTCGGAGTTAAGGGTGGAGCTGCCGGAGGGGGATATGCCCAGGTCATCCCGATGGAGGACATCAATCTGCATTTTACCGGTGATATCCATGCCATAACTGCAGCTAACAACCTGCTTGCAGCGATTGTGGACAACCACATCTACCAAGGCAATGAGCTTTTAATCGATACTGAAAACATCGTCTGGAAAAGATGTTTAGATATAAATGACCGACAACTCAGATTTGTCGACGACGGATTAGGCAGCAGATTTGACGGAGTTAAGCGCAGAGATGGTTTCGATATCACTGCTGCTTCCGAGATTATGGCAACGTTGTGTCTGGCTGAGAATCTTGAGGATCTCAAGCTGCGTCTCTCGAATATCGTGGTGGGATACACCGAGGATAACGTCCCGGTCAAAGTCTCACAACTCGGTGCAGAGAATGCGCTTGCTATACTGCTCAAGGATGCTATTAAACCTAACTTGGTTCAGACCTTAGAGGGTACTCCTGCCATCATTCACGGTGGACCATTTGCCAACATAGCACACGGCTGTAACACCTTAATCGCAACCAAAACCGCACTGAAGGCAGTCGACTATGTCGTGACCGAAGCGGGATTCGGAGCGGATCTCGGTGCGGAAAAGTTTCTTGATATCAAATGCAGAACGGCTGGCTTAGAACCGTCAGCGGTAGTCGTTGTCGCCACCATCAGGGCACTCAAGCATCACGGTGGAGCGGCAAGAGAGGATTTGGCTAAGGAAGATCTCAAAGCATTGGAATTAGGACTTCCCAATCTGTTGCAACACATTGATAACATCAAAACGGTATTTGGTCTGCCTATAGCGGTCGGACTCAACCGTTTCCCAGATGATACCGAAAAGGAGATTGAAGCACTGACTGCCAGCTGTGAAGCGGTCGGCGTCAAGGTAATACTCAACGAAGTATGGGCTAAAGGTTCACTCGGTGGTACCGAACTGGCAGAAGAGGTTGTCCGCCTATGCGATTCCGATTCGACTCAACTCTCCTTTGCATATAATCTGGATGATTCTATCGAACAAAAACTTACCGATTTGGTACAGAAGGTCTACCGTGCCGATGGGATAATCCTGAGTGACGAGGCTAAGCAGCAGATAGAAAGAATCACCCTCAACAACTATGACAAACTGCCTATCTGTATTGCAAAGACCCAATACAGTTTCTCGGATGATGCCAAGAAACTGGGTGCTCCCGAAGGATTTATGGTTACGGTCAGAAGTCTGAGAGTTTCGGCAGGTGCTGGATTCATCGTCGCACTTTGCGGAAGGATAATGACCATGCCCGGTCTACCCAAGGTACCGGCTGCCATACAGATGGAAATAGATAAAGACGGCGATATCTCAGGTCTGTTCTAACCTCGGAAAGGATATATATGGAAACCGGAAAATACATAATTAACGACTATCTCGATGAGCTATCTTCCAAAGCAGCGGTCCCCGGAGGGGGAGGGGTTGCTGCCTTATCTGCAGCGCTAGGTGCTTCACTTGCCTCGATGGTCTGTTCACTGACCATCGGTAAGGAGAAATACAAGGAGTATGAAGCAGAGGTCATCGAAATAAAGCAGCAGGCACTGGAGCTTCAAGAAAGCTTCCTTAAGTTTGCAGATGATGATGCACACGCATTTCTACCGCTATCCAAAGCATATTCCATGCCGAGGAAAACCGATGAGGAAAAGGCAGCACGCAGTCAGGTGATGCAGCAGGCGCTCATCGCAGCTGCCGAGGTACCCTTCAACCTCATAAAGACCTGCACAGCAACAATCGAAATGTATGAAGCATTGCTGACAAAAGGCAGTACCTTAGCTATCAGTGATGTGGCAGTCGGAGCCGAGATGATCATCACCGCTGCCAGCAGTGCCCTGCTCAACGTCTACATCAACACCAAACTATTTGCCGACAAGCAATCTGCTGCCGAAATGAACCAAACCGCTGAAGGCTTGGTCAAAGAGATTAAAGAGCGACTTGGTAACGTAATAGAACAGGTCAAGATAAAGGTAAAGGGAAGCTGAAAATGGATAAAGAATTAAAGGGTATTGAGGTAGTTCGCAGGATTACCAAGGAACTGAAGGTTGAGGTCGAACAGCTCAAGAACGATAACATTCAACCGACGTTAGCTATTGTCCGGGTCGGCAATAAGGAAGATGATATATACTATCAACAAAGCGCGGTAAAACGCTGCACTGGTATCGGTATTGCGGTGGAAGAGCATATCTACGATGAGAGCATCACTGAACAAGAGTTAATCAATGAAATAGTGAATCTCAATCTGGATGAAGCGGTTAACGGTGTGCTAATCCTACGACCGCTGCCCAAACACATCACCGATTCTTTGGTGTGTGCAGCGCTTGATCCCGCAAAGGATATTGACGGTATAACCGACGGATCGCTGGCCGGTGTAATGAAGAATGATAATACCGGTTTTGCACCCTGTACCGCAAGAGCCTGTATCGAAATTCTCAAACACTTTGAGATTGATCCTTCCGGTCAGAATGTGGTAGTCATCGGCAGAAGCCTAGTGGTGGGAAAACCATTAGCACTCATGCTTATCTCACTCAACGCCACCATAACGGTATGTCATACCAGAACAAAGGATCTAGAGGCAGTAGCCTCTGCTGCTGACATCCTAATAGCTGCAGCAGGCAGAGCTAAGATGGTGGGGCGCGAATTTGTCAAACCCTCAGCGATTGTCATCGATGTCGGAATCAATGCCGACGAGGACGGCAAGATGGTCGGAGATGTAGACTTTGATGACGTAGTCGATGTCGTATCACACATCACACCGGTACCGGGTGGTGTAGGTACAGTTACTACGGCAGTTCTAGCCATGCATGTGCTAGAAGCTACCAAGAAACAGCTGGGGTTATGATTTCAACTACCGACCGGATAGCAACCGAGCGACTCGAGCTTGTCGCATTCTCGAAACTGTCAAAAACTCAAAGGATGTCATTCGGTGAAGATCAATCCATCACCCCTAAGCTCAGTAAGGATCATCGCATTGCACTGAAGCAACAGCTGACGCGATTGAACCAATGCAGACAGGATGCATTGTTCGGTGGATTATGGTTAATTCTTAAAAAGAGTGATAGAATGGTGGTCGGATCCTTAGCTGCGTTTGAGGTCACCGATCGGCGGTATACAGTTCTGTTCGACTATCATTTAGAACCCGGTAACCATGGGTACCGATACATAAACGAAGTGATAAAGGAAGTATACTTGTTTGCCTTGACGCAGATGAATATACTTTCTGTTATTCTAGACTCAAAGGATATTTCGATCACTGAAATTGCACGTTATTGATTCATATACTACATATGTATAGAAAGACAAACACATGAACTACCAACAAGCCGTTGAATTTATCCACAGCATACCCTGGGGAGATAAGAAGCTGGGACTTGACCGTATAGCGAAGCTGCTTGAGGTGATGGGCAATCCACAAAAGACATTGAAATTCATACATGTAGCCGGCACCAATGGTAAAGGTTCCATCTGTGAGATGACTACCAGTATTCTAGAATCAGCCGGCTACAAGGTCGGGGTGTTTGTCTCTCCCTTCATCCATCGATTCAACGAACGTATGCAGATAAACCATCAGCCCATATCCGATACCGAGCTGGCTGAGATTGTCACTGAGGTCAAACAGATAGCCGAACAGCTGGAAGATATACCCTCAGTGTTTGAGATGATTACTGCCACCGCATTCCAATACTATTATAATAACAAATGCGACTATGTAGTGCTCGAGGTCGGAATGGGTGGACTGTATGATGCAACCAATGTCATAGATACACCGTTGGTTGCGGTAATCGCAACCATTGGATTTGACCATATGGCGCATCTCGGCAATACCATACCTGCCATTGCCTTTCAGAAGGCAGGGATTATCAAGCCACACGGTTGTGTGGTGGCATATGACCAGTCGGAGGAGGCACTTTCAGTGTTCCGGGAGCAAGCCAGCATTAAAGAGGCTCGGTTAATGATAGCCGATTTTTCCAAAATTGTGAAACTCGGTGAGGATAATCGTTTTCAGTACTTTACATATATGG
>WRIP01000096.1 GCA_009782665.1 Oscillospiraceae bacterium | reverse complement strand
GTCCGTTGGTGGCCATAATTGCACCGACCAAACACACTACGACATAGCTCAGGTTACCTACAAAACCCATGATGGGTTGCATTAGTCCCGACAGGAACTGAGACTTCCAAGCTGAGAGATAGAGTTGTTCATTCACCTCATTGAATTCGTTGATGGCTCGCGATTCACCGTTGTATGCCTTGATGGTCAGATGAGCATCGTATGCTTCTTCTATATATCCGTTAACTGTACCCAGATTCTCTTGAGTGCCTCTGAAGTAACGTTGAGATACTCGCACAATGAGCATAACCAGTACTGAGGTCACAGGAAGTATCAGTATGGCAATAAGTGTCATATTCCAACTGATGGATAGCATCATAATGAGCACCCCGACCAGAGTGGTTACTGAGGAGATAATCTGTGTGAGACTATGGTTGAGGCTGTTGGTAAGGCTATCAATATCGTTGGTGATTCGTGAGAGAATATCACCGTGAGTAGTGCGATTGAAGTAGACGATAGGGAGACGATTTATCTTACTGAGCATATCACTGCGTAGACGATAGGATACTTTAGAGGTTATCCCTGACATAATCAGTCCCTGGATATATGAGAGTAAAGCACTGACGATATACAGTGAAGCGAGAATCAAAAGGGTTCTGCCTATCATGTTCAGATCGATTCCGCTCTCTAATCCCATAAGGGTATTCTTAACCCCCACAGCCAATTGATCGGTTGCTCCTACCATGACCTTGGGAGAGAGTATTCCGAGTGTAGCGGAACTAGCAGCTATAAACATTACAATAACCAAAAGAAGTCGGAACTCCTTCAGGTAGGCAAAGGTAGTTTTTAAGCTCTTCTTGAAATCTTTGGGTTTCTCTCCGCCTCGCATCGCCGGCGGTCCGCCACCCATCATGAAACCTCTACCAGCGGGAGGATTGCGTTTAGCGGTATTACTCATAGTAGTTCCTCCTTGGATAGCTGAGTTTCGGCAATCTCACGATAGGTACCACAGTGCTTCAACAGTTCTTCGTGCTTGCCTTCTCCAATGATACGTCCGCCATCCAGCACGATTATCTTATCTGAATGCATAATAGTACCGATTCGTTGTGCTACGATTATTACAGTTGCGTCGGAACAATATAGACTTAACGCTTCCCTGAGTGCTGCATCAGTTTTGAAGTCGAGTGCTGAGAAGGTATCGTCAAAGATATATATATGAGGTTGTTTTACCAGCGCTCTGGCTATTGAGATGCGTTGTTTCTGACCACCCGAGACATTGGTGCCACCTCTTGCTATCTCAGCATGTATACCGCCTTCTCTTTCTGTCACAAAATCTGCAGCTTGAGCGACTTTAATCGCAGTATCTATCTCTTTGTCACTCGCATCTTGCTTACCGTAACGGATGTTGGAAGCGATATCACCTGAGAACAATACTCCCTTTTGTGCGACATATCCTATCATCTCACGTATATTTATCTGAGACAGTTCCCGCAGATCTACACCATCGATAAGGATCTGTCCGTCGGTGACATCATACAGTCGCGGGATTAGATTTACTAGCGTAGTTTTTCCGGCACCGGTTGAGCCGATTATGGCAGTGATTTCACCTGGCTCTGCCGTAAAGGTCACATGCTCGATAGCATTACTCTCAGCATTGGAGTATCTAAAGCTGACATCAACGAAGTCAACCTGTCCGAGAGTTTTTTCTATGTTAATAGCTTTGGGCTGTTTCGGGTCAACTATGGATAGTTCAGTTTCCAGTACTTCCGAGACACGATTTATCGAGACTGACGCTCGAGGGAAGATAACAAAGAGAGCAGAAATCATCAAGAAAGACATGATAATCTGCATAGAATACTGTATAAATGCAATAACATTACCGACATTCATAGTCGAAGCGGCAATGGCATTACTGCCTACCCAGAGTATGATTAAGATGATAATGTTCATGATGAGCATCATGGAAGGGAATAATAGTGACATGGTGCGTTGTACAAATCGATTGACAGTGGTGAGTTCAGTGTTTGCGACATCAAATCGGTCTTGTTCATGCGTTTCGTTACCGAAGGCACGTATTACCATTATACCAGCCAGGTTTTCTCGACTGATGAGATTAACTCGATCAATGAGCTTCTGTTGAAGCTTAAACTTTGGTAGTGCGATAGTAAAGACCAATAAAACAATACCGAGGATAAGTACTAAAGCAATGACTATGATGTAGGTTAAGGAACTACTCTTACCCTGAGCTTTTAGTACACCTCCGATACCCATTATCGGTGAGTAGAAGGCCATTCGTATGCTCATCATGATGAGCATCTGAATCTGAGATACATCGTTTGTGGTACGGGTGATGAGTGAGGCAGTAGAAAACTTATCTATCTCTTGGTTGGAGAAGGCGATAACCTTTTCGAAGATATCTTTTCTCAGGTTTCTCGACAGAGTCGCACCTACCCTTGAAGCGATATATCCTATGACAACCGAAAGGATAGTAGCCAATAACGCAAGTCCCAGCATCTGAAAGCTGGTGGATAGGATATATTCGCGTTGCAGCATGTTGAAATCTACCCCGAGCTCAACATAGAAAATCTTGGTGAAGATGGAAGCTACCTGACTGATTATGACCGGATCAAGAGTACTAGAACTCTCAATAATGTCTTCTAGCATTTCAGGTGGTAGCATTGATAGCATCATCTTGACACTATAGAGCTGTGAGGCAGTTATGGTTGAGAATCCATCGGTTTCACTGAAGACCATAGGTGTACTCATCGCTGCAGGTGACTGCATCTCAGAGATATGTTGTACCGTAATTATCAGTGCAGAGATAGAAGATGTATATATTGAATCCACACTCTCTAAGTGATTTTTCTTAAGAATATATATGTCGTCAATCTCATCGAATGAGAATTTCTTTCCGATTGCGGTCGGTTTCAGATTCTCGCCAGAGGAGATAGAGTATGCGTCAGCAAACTCCTCGCTGTCCGACTGACTCAAAAAGAAACTGATAAACTCCATAGCATCTTTAGAGAGTAGTTCAGGAGCACCGGGGTTCACACCGTCGGCCTGTATACCCACATTGATGATGTTGCTCATCAGATCCGGCAGACTGAGATCACAGAGTGCCTGAAAGAACAGTAGTACGATACATAATATTAGCAGTAGTGAGAAAGGTCGTAAATATCTGAATAATGTTTTCATGAAAATTCCTAACCGTATGTATGGGGTGTGAAAAATATATGCGGATAAAGATATACTCTATCATCAATATATGTATGAGGTGTGAATAGCGGAACTATAATCCTGGCAAAATGGCAGTTTTTAAGATAAAAAAATCAACACAATCAATGGAGTGGTGATTAAGCAGAGTAGGGTGGACATAAAGATGCTTTTAGCAGCCAGTACCGGGTTGTTGTCATAGAGTGCAGCAATAACACCGGCATTGGCACCTACCGGAAGACAACTGCCTATAACTAAGGTGCCGAGTATGACCGGATCGGTTATGAATAACCTAAAGCAGAAGTAGACCACAATTGGTACTGCAACCAAACGCACAAAGGAGACGGCATACACCCTGATGTCGGACAGGACTTCTTTGAGGTTAGCCTGCATTAAGGTACTACCGATGATTATCATCGAGAGAGGGGTAACCATCGAGGACATCATCTCGAGGGGTACCATGATCTGATGTGGAATCTTTATGGATAACAGAAACAGCGTGATACCTATTACCCCTCCGATGACCGCAGGGTTGCACAGACTCTTGCTAAGAATTGGCATTAATCCCTGCTCATTAGATGATCTATCGCTGCCACTTGAGATAAGCAGTATCCCTATGGAAAAGACGGTGACGGTAAATACCAATGCAATAATGGTCAGATAAGGTGAAGCTTCACTGCCATAGAGCGCTTCGATGAGCGGACGACCTACGTATACTACATTGGGAAAACTGCTGCAGACCACCAATGCAGCAGTTTGTTGATTAACTCTCATATTACCTTTAGCTCTGAATAAGTATGCAAAGGGAAGGATGAGCAAGGCACTCAGAGTCATTACTAACATAAAGCCTCCGGCAGCTAGTCCCATGCCTTTTAGTAATGCGGGATTAAACTCCATCTGCATACTGGAAATGAGCAGACAGGGTAGACAGGCTTTGGTCATCAGGTTGCCGATAGCGTTTGAGATTTCTTTGGTTATGATACCGAGTTTGGTGAACAAAGCACCTACTGCCGCTATTAACATCAATGAAATGAGTTGGTAGAGTACGATTGCAAACAACATAATTTGGGTATAGGTCCTCTCATTGATTTCTAGGTAAACACCTAAATATTACCTCTCTATGGGTAGTATTTTTGTGTAGTTTGGCTTTTCTGCTTAATGTAATATATCCCGACTTAAGCATAGTATGCAATGAGAAGATCAACGACCGCACCATAACTCTTGGTGCCCATCGCTTGACCTTGACTCTTCAGAAAACTGTCGTATAGGTTGTCGGAATATTCCGACACTTTAGTGTCATACTGCTTCCAGTAGTCGTATTCAAACTGCATATCCCTTCTGACCGCTTCCGGGAGAGTGGTATGAATCTCTAAAAACAAATCATAATCTTCCGAGCGCAATGTGTTTGCTAGGTAGTTATATGCCATCAGGTATGCACTGTACATATATACATCGTTACCCGAGAGATCAGATGCTAATATTGCCACGAAATTGGCTTCCTGTTCTGAGGTAATCCGTCGTTGATGGGCAATCTCATGGGCGATGGTTGAAGGTATAGAGACAGAAGGTTGGTCTATGTTTATGTTAGCTTCTCCGGTCAGAGGAAACGCTACCCCGGTCGTCTCAACAATGCTTAAAGCTTTTGAAAAACGAACTCTCTTACAACGCAGTTCTTCCCCCTTAAGGAACGGAAATCTCTCTTCAATACCTCGGTATATCGTCAGTGAATCTTCGAATATCTCATTCACATCTTCTGCAAATATGAGATCATCATCTCTCTTGACTTTGTCGGAAAGGCTGGATAATCTCTTAGCGAAATATGCGGTAGTCATATATAGTGCTTCGACCGAACTGTCGGTTGGAGTTATACCGCTCAAATCTATGAAGGTATCTGAGTAGTAGGGGACATTGAGTAGTAGTTCTACCGCAAAAACTATCGATATCGTCGCAGTCAGTATCAAGCTGAAATACCGAAATAGTGTTGTTTTCACTCCATCTTTTCTTCGTATAAGAGAGATAATCAGGGAAACAATAATATATATGGTAAATAGTACTAAGAGTATTAGCATCCACTCGGCTACAGAATAACGAAATACCGAACAGATAACCGCTAGAGCATTTCGCACCGGATAGGAGATATTGTTGGAGATGAATCTGGCAGAGTGCGAACGGCGTTTTAAGAATGTTAACAGTATATATACTATACTGATAATGAGCAGATAGACCAGTCGTGCCCGGTACCGTTTAGGCAAACTGTCACTGGATTTTTTTGTTAGTTTCATGTCGGTATTATACTGCTTCAAAGGGTATTGTTCAATCAAAGCCAACGGTTTTCATATGAATCTCCTTATATATGAATGTATATCTCTGTTATAGAATAATCTTATCTGTACGCTAGGCTGCAGTGCATTGAAACATGTCAGCGGTATATATCTCAAGTTTTGAAGTAAAATCGCTAGAAACTCAGTACATGCACTAGTTCTAGCGATTTGTCCACATGTGGTATCTAGGACTATTTTGCATAAAGAGAAAAAATATTTAATACC
>WRIP01000095.1 GCA_009782665.1 Oscillospiraceae bacterium | reverse complement strand
GTCAATGTTATCCTAAGGTTTTTGTAAGCAACACTATTCCTTCCCATTAGAATTGTTTAATCACTTACCGCAGTGTTCATAACTAGTGGAGTATTCTGAAGTGCCTATATATTCTTAAGTAACGTAGTTCTTTAAAAGAACTTAGACTAATCAATAAGGGCTTTTACAAGCCCCGCTTCTGTAAGCGGTGGGTTATTAACTCTGCACCTCCGACTGTTCTATCGCCTTCATAATACTATATATGTATCCAAATGTAAAGAATAATTGCGTATATACGCAATTATTCTTTATAACTTATCTATATACTGTCGACCAGGACTTGTTCTCTATCAAAATCGAATTCTAACGGTATCAGAAGGGACTAACCATATTCAATCAGTTCATAAAAACTGTTGCTGGTCCGTTAGAAATCCAAAATATGTTTGAACCAATTTACACAGAGTGTAACCCATCCCTCGACATTGACTGGATGGTATTTCCGGTAGTCGCTCAGATCGTTACTAAGTGATAGACCATGTTCACCTTCAGCATAAGCATGTAGCTCAAACGGGACCTGCTCTTGCTGGCATTTCAATGCAAAACGCAGTGACTCATCTACCGGAACCGTTTCATCCTGTACCGTGTGCCATATGAAACTTGGAGGTGTAAAGCTAGAGACATTCTTTATCCCATCCGCGCGTTGATCATAGACTCGCAGCATATGTCCGAGTTGCTCGGGTGTTACTAGGTCGATAAGCGTTTCGTCGATAGGTTCAAACTTAGCGTAACATAGAATCAATCCGTTGGGTTTATTGCCTTCTACAGGGATCCTTAACCTCTCGGCTAAACCCGGTTCATTCCAGCGTGTACCGATAAGTGATGTAAGATGCCCACCAGCAGAAAAACCTCCGAATATTATCTTCTGTTCGTCTATCCCCCACTCTTTGGCATGCGATCTAACTAGCCAGATGGCACGAGAGGCTTCCTCCAAAGGATTGGGGTAACGCGATTCTTCCAGTATCGAATACCGCAACACAAAGACCTGTAAACCCTTAGCATAAAACTGCATCGCAACCGGTTCTGCTTCTCGATCGGAAAGAAACACATATGCACCACCCGGGCAGATGATGACTGCCGGACGCAGTTCAGGTTGCCATCTGTTATCCGGTGACTGTTGCAGAGAAGGCTCCCACAAATATGATGTCAATATGGCTTCACTGTTAGTAGGTGAAACGGAAAAGGTTTCGCTGATCATCATTCTCCTCCTGTTATTCTGTTGCTCCATCGTGATCCATTATTATGGTACACTGCAGATCGCCGATGGATATATTCTGTATAGCTGCAATACCAGAATCGAGTTCCCAGAGTGCTTTGGATGTAGAATGGGTACGCAACGCCTCAGGTACATCTACTTCTCTTGTTACCGCTTCTTGTGTCGTGTATCCGTCAACAATACCACCGGTAAGCACCGTAATGCCTTTAGCAGTGGCATCGGGGTGAAACTCTCCGCCGGGACCGTCGGTACCATCAGTATCTACTGCTGACATAACTATTCTCCTATTACCACGTATCACGGTGGCACCAGAGAGAGTGAGTTCCTGATTTCTGCCTCCTACTCCGGGGTTCTCTCCGCAAGTCACCAGCACCTCTCCGGAAGAAAACAACGCGCAGGGTGGCTTAAACACAGATACTCCGTCATCAACAGTTCTCGCAACATGTCCGATGAACAGACCTGCCTGCGATGCTTCGCAACTCAGACGCTTTGCGAGTATGTACGGGGTATATCCGAGTTCCTTGGCTCGTTCCATCGCGCTGGGAACAGCAGCTAATTCAGGTGGCATTACCCCGAAGATACGAGCATCAAACGATTCATATTCTGGTAACCTTACCGTTTCATTAGCACTATCGAAATTGCGTAGATAGTCGAGTACCGATTGCGGTGTCTTATGCTTTACATCCCAAGTTTCAATAATCTCAAGTGCCTGCTGAGCAGAAGTGTTGTCCGCAAGGGTATGCAGCCAGACGTTTGTCTCAAGTAATGTATAGTATCCGGCACGGTTGGGATCATCGGTTGAGGACGCTGAAACACCGAGTAGGTGAACCATCTTAGCCGGGTGAATCATTCGACTGATTCGACCACCTTTGAGTCGGTCGACATTATTGCGCAGATGACAGATAAGACTGGTCGGCATACCGTACTCAATCTGCATCAATCGAACCATCTCGGTAACATCATCGATGGGTACCTGCTCTACGGGATAGGTACACAGCGACCCTATTCCGTTACCGATAGCTGTAATGACTAGGTCATTTTTAGTAAAATGTGCGTTTTCGATGACCTCTACTATCCTGCGACAACCCTCAACGCAGTAAATATCTGGGGTTGGATGCCCACCTAGCGTGACCCCGACTTTTTCCATGATGACCTCATCCCCATGCTTGCCTAAGACATGCCCACCGGTCAGATAATCTCCTAGAATATCTTCGAGTGCTTTGGTGATACGTTGAATTCCTTTACCCAACCCAAACACAAACACGCGGTCGATTGTATTGAGATCAAATACAGCTGGACCTGAATGTGGGTCATTCTGAGGTTCGAAAATCTTTCCCTCAAAGGTCAGTATCCCGTCTTTGAGGGTCACCAGCTTGGTCGTGTTGTTGTATGGGTCGGTAGCTGACAGACCCGCTTCCATAATCTCGGCTGCAATCCTTCTGCCTTCCAGATTGCCATGGTTGGTCAACTCCTCATAGTTAAGTATTCTCTTATACATATCACTTCTCCGTTTTTATCTATTATCCATCATGATCCATGACTAAGGTACATTGCAGATCGGTAATGCTAATGTTCTGGCTGGCGGCTATGCCGCAATCTATCTCCCACAGTGCCACAGACGTCGAGTGTGTCCTCAACGATTCCTTCAGATCTACCCCTTTGGTTATTGCGGTATCAAGAGTATATCCGTCCACCATACCTCCGCTGAGTACCGTGATCCCTTTTGATGTAGCATCGGGATGAAACTCTCCTCCAGGTCCATCGGTACCGTCGGTATCAACCGCTGCCATTACAATGCGTTTGCTTCCGAAGACGGTCAGTGCTCCCGAGGCTGTGACCTCTTGATTTCTACCGCCAACTCCGGGATTCTCACCGCAGGTGACAATCACCTCACCTCCTGAAAAGATAGCACAAGGTGCCTTAAAAGAGGTAAAGTTCTTTTCGGTCGAGATGGCTATCTGTCCGATAACAGCACCGGCTGAAGAGGCTTCACATTGAAGCCATTCGGTCAACAGATGGGGGGTATATCCCAGCTCTTTGGCTCGTTTCATTGCGGACGGTAATGCTGCCAGTTCAAAGGGCATCAACCCAAACACACGACAGTCCCATCCTTCGTATTCTTCTGGTTTCACCGTCAGATAGCGTCGATCATAGTTGTTCAGATACTCTATGATTGATGTGGGGCATCGCTTATTCGTATCCCACTCCTCTATTATCTCCAGTGCTTCACCCGGCGAGGTTGTGTCACAGAGTGTATGTATCCACAGGTTGCGTTTAGTCAACGCATCATAACCACTGACATCGTAATGGGGTGTATTGACGATTTTGGGCGCTATCCCCAGCAGATGTACCATTTTAGCTGGTCGCAGCATTCGAGATAGCTTTCCGCCCTTTAATCGGTCGATGTTATTGCGTATATAGCAGAGATCAGCGGTAGGCATACCGTACTCTATCTGCATCAACCGTACCATTTCGGTCACATCGGCAAGCGGGACCTCTTCCACTGGATAGGTGCAGAGTGACCCGATTCCGTTTCCCATGGCAGTTATGACAAGATCTCGTTCGGTCAGCTGAGCTCCGATGATTATCTCTTCGATATGTCTGCATCCTTCGACACAGTATTTATCGGGGGTGGGGTGTCCTCCGAGCGTCACCCCTACCCTTTCCATTATTATTCCATCTCCGTGTTTGGCCAGTACATGCCCTCCGGTCAATCGGTCCCCCAGAATATCCTCCAAGGCCTTGGCAATCCTTTGTATACCCTTACCGATGGCGACAAGATATATTCTGTCGATATCTTTTTTCAGATCAAAGACCGTCCTACCGGTTCGAGGATCTCCTGCTGCCTCAAATACAGTACCGCTGAAAATGAGGTTGTCGCCTTCAAGTTTCATTAATGCCAAGGTATTGTTGTATGGATCGGCAGCACGCATACCACACTCCATAATATCCAAAAGAACGGTTCTTCCCTCGATATTACCATGACCTGTTAAACTGTCACCATTTATGATTCTCTGCATAGACTTCACCTGCATTTTTTTCAACCATCATGATCCATGACAATGGTACAGGCATAGTCACCGATGCTAATATTCTGTATGGCAGCGATTCCACTATCAATCTCCCAGAGCGGTGCGGAGGTGGCATGATTTTGGAGTGCCTCATATACATCTATATTCTTCTTAGCACATTCTGCCATGGTATATCCATCGACGATGGCTCCTGTGAGTACCGTCACCCCTTTAGCAGTCGCATCGGGATGAAACTCTCCCCCAGGTCCATCGGTTCCGTCGGTATCACTACCCGACATGACTATTCTTTTACTGCCGGAAATGCGTCTGGCTCCCGACAGACAGTATTCCTGGTTTCTTCCTCCTACCCCGGGATTATCACCGCAGGTAACTAGCAACTCTCCGGTGGTGAAGATAGCACAAGGTGGTTTCAACGGAGACAATCCGGCTTCGGCAGCTGTTGCCAGATTCGCCATATATATCCCAGCAGGATTGGCTTCAACCGTTATCCAACCTAGGTAGTAGGGGGTATATCCGAGTTCTTTAGCTCTTTGCATGCCGCGAGCAAGCGACGAACGGTTCTTCGGCATGACACCGAACAGACGTGTATCGAATGTCTCATACTCCTGCCAGCTCACCGGTGCCTTGGACATATCAAAATTCTTAAGGAAGTTTATTATGGATTCAGGCATCTTATTTTCGGTATCATACTTTTCAATAACATTAAGTGCTGTTGTATGACTAGTATCAACACTCACGGTGTGTAACCAATGGTTATTCTTGAGCAGATTATCAAACTCACTCATGCTCGGATCGTCTTCTTTGCTTCCGGGATTCCCGGGGGCAACTCCGAATAGATGAACCATCTTCGCCGGATGGATAAGTCGACTGATTCTACCCCCTTTGAGTCGGTCTACATTGATGCGTATATCGTTGAGTTCACCAGTCCCTATTCCATACTCTATCTGCATCAAACGGGTCGTTTCGGTAACATCCTCTAAGGAAATCTCCGGCCAGGGGAGCGTCAACAATGACGATACCCCGTTGCCGATGGCAGTAATGACCAGATCATTTTCAGTTAGCTGAGCCTCTTCAATGATGTCGACTATCTTTTGACATCCTATGGCACAGTATTTATCCGGTACCGGATGACCGGCCAGTGTCACACCCATCCGCTCCATTATTACCTCATCGCCGTGTTTAGCAACCACATGCCCTTCGGTGAGGTAGTCCCCCAAAATATCCTCTAACGCTTTGGTCAGACGTTGTATGCCTTTTCCGATCCCGAACACATATACGCGGTCCAATAGATCAAGATCATATATGGCCTTACCGCTCTTGGGATCTCCCTTAGCCTCAAAATCCAACCCATCAAAAATGAGCAGATTTCCCTCTCTTCTAACCAACTCTCTGGTATTATCATAGGGATCGACCGAGGTAAGTCCGTAATCCATAATATCTGCAAGCACCCGTCGACCCTCGATGTTTCCGTGACCTGTAAGAGCCTCAATATTTGTTATTCTTCCCATGTATCCTCCGATATATATGTATTAGCCAACAATT
>WRIP01000094.1 GCA_009782665.1 Oscillospiraceae bacterium | reverse complement strand
AGCTTAAGGTGTTCATCTGCCAGTAGGCAGATGATAGAAATAATACCCTCTGCTTTCACAGTATCTATCCATTCGTCAACTATATCCCGATTAACCTGAGCATCCTTCGGTACTATTCCATATCCCGGACGATAGCTTCCCATAAGTTTTCCCTCAATAACACACTCCATGTCATGCCTTTCTGTAACTCATGGAGCTAACAGGATATATCAGATGACTAGACCAACTCATTTATGTGCTCCAGGCGGAACTCATCGTAGAATGACAGCATTTCTTTGAGCAGTGCCGGGATTTCAAGAGAATACGGACAGCGAGAAACACAAACTCTGCAGTTCAAACAATCATCAATGAGATGCATCTTTTGGTTAGATTCCTCAGACAACATACGCAGATAGGGTGAACGCAGTAACAGGAATTTCATACGTGCTGCGGTGTTGATCTCGATCCCGACTGGACAGGGTGCGCAGTACCCGCAAGCACGACAGAAGTTACCTCCGAGTGTTTGGTTGTCTTCGCTAATGATTTGTGCAATTTCATCGGTCATTGTGAGATCTTCCTGAGCCAGTGCGACCCATTCTTCGAGTTCGCTCATACGCTGAATACCCCAGATAGGAGCTACGTTATCAAATTGTTCCATAAAGGCGGCACAAACACGTGCGTTGGTAAGCAGACCCCCTGCGAGCCCTTTCATTGCAATGAATCCGATATTAAGTGACTTACACTTTGCTACTAAATCCAGATCTTCCTGACTGGCCAGATAACTGAAAGGAAACTGTAGTGTTTCATACAATCCGCTGTCTATTGCGGCTTTGGCATTAGCCAGGCTGTGGTTTGTAATCCCTATATGCCTAATATATCCCTTTTCTTTTGCTTCCACTAAAGCCGCATATGAGCTTTCGCTGTCGTTCGGATCGGGTAGTACCGAAGGATTATGTAGCTGAAGTATATCGATGTAGTCGGTTTGCAGATGCCTTAGGCTTAGTTCAATATGAGTAGTGACTGTCGCCTTATCCTTTCCACCGCTCTTGGTGGAGATGATGACGTTCTCTCTGCGACCACCGCTGAACGCATTTCCGATTTTTTCTTCACTGTCTGAGTATCCGTTTGCTGAGTCGTAGTAGTTGATACCGTAATCATATGCCTTCTGTAGTATCTCAACCGCTTCCTTCATCGGTACTCTTTGTAGAGGTAACACACCGAATGCCGGACGGGTTACCTCAAGTCCTGTCTTACCTAACACTAATTTCTTCATATTTATTCCTTTCGTATGTAAATATATTAGATTTCATCAACTACTGCTTTACGCTTATCTATAACGGATGAGGAGATCCAAAAGAATATAGATGCAGCTGCGGTCAGAATGACAACAAAGAGATAGTAACGTCTGATTCCCAACCTATCAACAACGATTCCGCCTAAGAAACTGCAGAGTATACCTGCTAAGCTGTATACGGTTCCGCAGACGGTTTGACAGGTTGCCAGCAACCCTTCCGGTGCCTGTTCGTTAATGAAAGCTATTTCACTTGGCATCATGATGCCAAGTGCGACTCCCATAAAGGCACAGTTTAGGGTGACCTGAGTGATGGTTTGACAGAATACGAAAATTAGTTGAGACAGGCAAAACAGGCTGCTACCGATAACTAGAGTATTCTGAGGTCGGAGCCGTCTGATGAAGCGGCTGCTGAAATATAGGATGGGAACGGCAATAAGTGAACGTATAGCAACCATACCTCCGAGTAGAGATGCGTCTGCACCTACCTCTTCGATGAGATATGGGGTGAATAAACCGAGTGATGAAGAGGGTATACATGCAAACATCATAAAGATGATATATGTGATAATACGGGGATTCTTCAGTATCTGCCCTATCTGCATATCGCCTAAAGATTTCCGGTTACTCTCACTGCTTTTGGCATTCTCATCGCTATATCTACTCAGTGTTATCATGATGATTACAGCAAACAAACCATATCCAATGAAAACCGAATTTATCGAAGTCTTTTCGATAATAAACATATACACGAAGTTTGATAAAGAAAAGGCAGCAGTGAAGAACATACGAATGAACCCGTACTGAACATCGGGATGCTGCCGCTGGGTCTGCATAATCCAGGTGGTAACCATCCCTTCAGGAGTGCCGGCAAATGCAGCTTGGAGGATAATGAGAAAGGGAGCTAATGAAAGTGAACCTATCATAAGCTTACTATAAAGCGGTATTGGTACATATACTACCATCATACAGATCAGGGTAATATATATGATTTTCTTGATGGTGTGGTATTTATCACTCATCACCGACCAAAACATAGGAGCAAACATACCGATGAGCGATGCTATCGATACAAAACCGCCGACCTGTGTGGCAGATAACCCGGAGTATTTGAGGAATACCACGTTGAACATGGTGGCTCCGTTCATAAGACCGAAGAACAGCTCAAGTATGGCAAACTGTTTATGGAATCCCGCAACTACCAGAGACTCACCGTTTTTAGTGAAGCTGTAATCATCTTTGTTTCTTTTCTTCAAATCTTCTCCCCGATGTTTTGTTTCCTCTTCTATATTACTATTGCTACCTAATTATATAGTCAAACCGCATTATTCTCAACCGTAAGGTGCTATGATGAGATGCATCGAGGAGGAAAACTAGTATCGGCACAGTAAAGTATTAAGAAAAGTATGTCGAGGGATAGTATCCGAACGAAGATGTCATTTGTAACTCTCCTCCCTATATGTTAGAATGAGTCGGAACATTCAACCAGTTCATATGACGATTGAATCGAGAGGAATCATTCAAAACACATGCAGGAAACATACAGAAAATCTCATCGTGCATTGATAATTCATCTCATGATTTATCTCGTTATGGGTTTTGCTATAGTTGTACTGGCTTCGGTTGTCATAGATCAAGCAGCAAGACTCAGTCAACCGGAGATCATCATCCAATCAGCTCTTCCTCAGAAGGTGGAAGAGCTTAACTTGATTCAGTTTAGGGATAGATTACTGCTGGTACGAAACAATGTACCTGTAAATGAGTACGATAAGGATCTTTTTAGATTCGAGAACGACCGAATGTACTACAGTGATCATAAGATAAAAGCGGTGTTCGGTATAGACGTCTCGTATGCTCAGGACAATATAAACTGGAGAATGGTTAAAAGAGACGGTGTTGACTTTGCGATGCTACGTATCGGCTTTCGCGGTTATGGAGAAGGTGCCATAGTACTAGACAACCATTTCGAAGAAAACATCATAGGGGCTAAGGAAGCCGGTATTGACGTCGGAGTCTACTTCTTCTCTCAAGCGTTGAACGAAAGGGAAGCTCGAGAGGAAGCGTTATGGATAGTTGAAGTACTGAAGGATTACGATATTACTTATCCGGTTGTTTTCGATTGGGAATTCTACTCAAATATCCCTGAAGCGAGATCTAATAATATGGATGGCGAGACGTTGACCACCTGCGCTTTAGCATTTTGTGATGAAATCACCAAAGCGGGATACACCCCAATGGTCTACTTCAACATGAGTCTCGGGTATCTGTACTATGATCTGAGTGAGATGACAGCCTACGACTTTTGGCTTGCGGAGCTCAACGGTCCTCCTATATTCTACTATGACTTTCAAATGCTACAGTACTCCCATTCTGGACGTGTAAGGGGAATCGAGGGAGATGTAGATCTAAATCTTTGTTTCGTATCCTATGACTAGATGAGGTAAGCATGTATAAACTGGTAGTAACCGATCTTGATGATACTCTTTTAAGAGATGATAAGACGATTTCTGACCTAACACGATCGGTATTTGAGAGATTAAGAGAGAATGGTATAAAGGTTGCGTTTGCAACCGGAAGAAACTGGAAGAATGCTTTGAGCCTTGTACCACTTGACATGTTTGATGCAACCATTGCCCAAAACGGTGCAGTTACATATATCGGAGAAGAACTGATAAACGCCAAGTATATATCGCCGGAAGATACCCTCAGTATCATGAAAGCTACAGTTCTTCATGGCATTTCCGCTGTTGTTGAAACACCCAATATGACCTATTCGTTCGTTGATCTGAGTGACAGCCTGGGCTGGATACGCAACTACAGAATTGTTGGTGAGGATTTTTGGTGTGAGGATGCAGAGAGAATATTATTTTCTCATAGATGCGAATCTCACAGTTGGTTTTTGGAAAACTGCTTACCCCCAACCGTAGGATATATTGTCGGTCGAGACAGATATGCTCAGATAATGCATCATAAAGCTACGAAAATGAGTGGTATCTTAGCGGTATGCGACTATTACGGGCTTACTAAAGATGAGGTGGTCGCCTTTGGTGATGACACCAACGATATCAGCATGATTGAAGGCTGTGGAAAAGGAATAGTAATGAGAAATGCTATCGATATAGTCCGTGAGATTGCGGACGAAGTCTGCGATACCAATCAGAATGATGGAATGGCAAGATGGTTGATTGATAATATTCTTGGGGAGATATGATTCTATGGATAAAGTCTACGAGTTAAAACAGGACATTATACAGAATCTGTTTGATGAAAAGTTGCGTGAACTATATGGCGGAAATCTGTTGAAACAAAGAATCAGGTACCTTGATGCCTTGAGTGAGTTTGGCAAACTGTTTGGTTCAGATAGAGATGTGTATGTCATTTCCTCTCCGGGTCGATGTGAAATCAGTGGTAACCATACCGATCATCAGAACGGATGTGTACTGGCTGCTGCTGTAACTGTTGATATCTTAGCTATCGCTGCAGCGAATAATGATAACCTCATCACATTGCACTCTGTTGGATATCCATGTGAGACTATAGATATCTCAGATCTATCCATTAAACCGGAGGAAGCAAACAGTTCTAGGGCATTAGTACGTGGGATTGCATCCTACTTCCAACAGAATGGATATATGATAGGTGGACTTGATATATATATGGTATCGGATGTACCGAAAGGGTCAGGACTGTCTTCTTCGGCATGCTTTGAGATTGCTATCGCTACAGTTTTGAATAGTGTATATAACGGGGAAAAGATAGCCCCTATTGATATCGCTAAATCTGCTAAGCATGCTGAGAATGTTTACTTCATGAAACCATCAGGGTTTATGGATCAAAGCACCTGTGCCTTTGGCGGGATAGTTTCAATAGACTTTATCGATGTCGATAACCCCAAGATAATTCCGGTCGACAGTTCGATAATGGAGAATGACTATACGGTTGTGGTAGTTAATACCGGTGATAGTCATTCGGATCTCACCAATATGTATGCTTCCATCACAAATGAAATGAAACAGGTATCCGGATATTTTGGAAAGAAACTGCTTCGAGAGGTAGATGAACTAGAGTTTTATAATAGTATACCTGTGCTCAGAGGAGTTGTATCAGATAGAGCATTACTGCGAGCTCATCATTTTTTCAGTGAGAACAACAGAGTACATTTGCAGATTGAAGCACTCATTAACCGTGACATGAGTTCCTTTGTTGAATTAACTCGAGAGAGTGGTCGCTCATCTTCGGTATACCTACAGAACATCTATCCGGATAATAATACGAATGAACGCGCAATTCCGCTTGCACTTGCTATGAGTGAAAGAATACTGAAGAATAAGGGGAATGCAAATGCATTTTACTTTTTCATCGCTGATGACGAATCTGCTTTTTAACAGTATCGCTATTTTGGTATTGTATGTTATTTCGATGAAGAGCAAATACATCTTGTTATTTGAGATTCGCTTTTTAGTCATTTGCATGTTATTCGGAACGATAAGTTTATTATTTCCTTTTGAATTCTTCTTTACGAAGACAGTCGCGATAGAAAATATATGGCCGAATGTATATCACTTCTT
>WRIP01000093.1 GCA_009782665.1 Oscillospiraceae bacterium | reverse complement strand
TGAGATAGTCACGGTGACCGACGGTGGACGGCTAGAAAGTGACATGAGTCATGCCAAGAGCGACAAAACCGCACTTTGTGTGTTTGAATTTATCTATACTGCCCGTCCAGATTCGGTCATTGACGGTTGTAGTGTACATTTTGCACGCCGTCGTGCGGGAGCACTACTAGCAAGACAACATCCGGTTGAAGCTGATGTGGTCATCGGTGTTCCCGATTCGGGGTTAGATGCCGCACTGGGATATGCACTCGAGTCAGGTATTCCCTACTCTATCGGTCTCATCAAAAACAAGTACATTGGGAGAACTTTCATCCAACCACTGGAAAACGAACGAAAGACACTGGTTAGAATTAAACTAAATGCAATTGATTCGGTTATAAGAGGAAAGCGGGTGGTCATGGTCGATGATTCTATCGTACGCGGTACCACCATAGGTTGGGCTGTAAAGGTAGTCTTGGAAGCCGGAGCTAAAGAGATTCATCTGAGATCCTCCGCACCTCCATTCCTTTTCCCCTGCTATTACGGTACCGATATCGACTCACCAGATAAGTTGATTGCAAATCAACTGACCCTCGATGAAATTGCAAGACACTACGGGGTAACAACCTTAGGATATCTAAACCCCGACTCTATTCCCGAGATAGCTCCAGAGGTTAAACTATCACTCTGTGATGCATGTTTTACCGGCAACTATCCCTGTGAGATACGGACAGATAATTCGAAGCCCATATATATGATGAAACTCAGTGAAAGAAATCAACAAGTCGAATAAACGAGTAAACGAGTAAAAAGATAGGAGAAAAAAATGAAGAGCAGAAGTAACAGCTATACTGAAGCCGGGGTAGACATTAACGCCGGGTATAAGGCTATCGAACTCATAACACAGCAGATAAAGCGTACCGAAACAAAGGGAGTTATTGAAGATCTCGGAGGATTCTCGGGATTATTCATGCCTGACCTCTCGGGTATGAATCAGCCGGTATTGGTATCCGGTACCGATGGTGTTGGGACCAAGCTGAAATTAGCCTTCATCTCAAATCGACATGACACGATTGGTATTGATGCGGTGGCTATGAGTGTCAACGACGTCATATGCTGCGGTGCTAAACCGCTTTTCTTCTTAGACTATATAGCAACCGGCAAGCTCAATCCAGAGGTGGTATCGGATATTGTCAAAGGGGTTGCAGACGGTTGTGTCATGGCTGAATGTGCGTTAATTGGAGGAGAAACTGCTGAGATGCCTGACTTTTACAGTCCAGATGAGTACGATCTGGCTGGATTTGCAGTTGGGATCATCGACAGAGAGAAAATAGTAAACAAGGAGAATACCGTTATCGGAGATACCGTTATCGGACTTGCTTCAAACGGATTTCACTCAAATGGATTCTCTCTCATCAGAAAGATATTTGCAGCAGAACTCGAGCAACTCGATATCGCATTGGAGCACAACGATTTCTTGGGTGAAAGTTTACTGGATGCACTGCTAAGGCCTACTACCATATATGTAAAACCGATCATGGCGTTGCAGCAATCCCATATTAGGGTCAATGGTATCAGCCATATCACCGGTGGAGGGTTTTATGAAAACATACCACGATGTCTACCGGAGGGTATGTCGGCAAGAATAGAGCGTAGCAGAATCCCAACCCCGAAGGTAATACAGTTGTTGCAGCAAAAGGGCAACATTCCTGATATTGAGATGTTTTCAACTTTCAATATGGGTATCGGTATGGTTGTAGTAGTCTCAGCTGCCGATACCGAGTCTGCAGTTGAGATGTTAAATCAAAACGGAGCAAACGCAACGGTGATTGGAACGGTCGTCCAGTCGGATGAGGGTGTCGAACTATGGTAAAAACTGCGGTTTTTGTGAGTGGAAACGGCAGCAATCTCGAGGCGTTGGTTGCAGCTAAAGCCCGAGGCGAGATGGAGCATGTAACACTATCTCTGGTGGTTAGCAGTAAAGCCAACAACTATGCACTTCAAAGAGCTAAAAATCATTCTATAGATTCGGTCGTGGTTGAAAGAAAACGCTATCGAGATGACATAGTGGGATTTGAGACAGAACTTAGATCGCATCTCAAACGATATGATATCCAATTGATTGTACTGGCAGGATTTTTAACGGTATTCAGTCCTCTGTTTGTCAAGGATTATGAGAACCGGATAATCAATATACACCCGGCTCTGATACCTTCCTTCTGCGGAAAACACTTCTACGGACTACGAGTTCATCAAGCTGCACTGGAACGTGGCGTTAAAGTGAGCGGTGCGACGGTGCACATGGTCAATGATATCGTTGACGGTGGACAGATAATACTACAGAAGGTAGTGGACGTACTGGAGGATGATACCCCTGAATCACTGCAACTTAGGATAATGGAGCAGGCTGAATGGGATATACTACCGAAAGCTACCGAGATAATCGCGAGGCAGATTATCGCAGGACAGATTATAGCAGAACAGACTAGGGAGTGTTTCGATGAATAGACTTGAAGCAGTACTACAGAACAGCGTCTATCCTGGAAGAGGGATAATACTAGGTACGACCTCAGACGAGACATCTATGGTTATAGCATACTTCATTACCGGACGCAGCGATAACAGCCGCAATCGGGTACTGGAATTAGACAATAAGGCAGTCCGGACAAAGGCGTTTGACGAGAGTAAACTCATTGACCCTTCACTCATCATCTATTATCCGGTAAGGATATGCGGCAACATATATATCATCACCAATGGTGATCAAACAGATACTATCTGCCAGTATATACGGGAAGGGCACAGCTTTGAGAATGCACTTCGCACTAGGACCTATGAGCCTGACACTCCACTGTTCACACCTCGAATATCCGGGATTATGGATCTGGCAGACGGAAGCTATCATCTGGCTATTTTAAAGAATGAACAGGACGAATGTTTGCGATTCTTCTATGAGTACCCAGCCAAAAAGGGTATCGCTCGATATATATCTACATATATCGGAGATGAACTATCTCCCGAGCCATTCATTGGCGAACCGTATTTGGTATCGGTTGAGGATAACATTGATGATATGACCAGCCTCATCTGGAATAATCTAGACGAACGGTTTCGTGTGTCATTATTTGTCAGATATATTGACTGTTCAACTAAAGAAATCACCACTCGTATAATTAACAAGAATCTCTCGGAGCAATAACTATGCAGCAACGACAACTAAAATACGGTTGTAATCCCAATCAACTTTCCGCCCGCATATATATTGAAGAGGGCGAACTGCCGCTAACTATACTTAACGGCAATATCGGATATATTAACCTACTAGATGCCCTCAACGGATATCAATTGGTTCGGGAACTCAAGCAGGCAGTGAAGCAACCCGCAGCGGCTTCCTTTAAGCATGTCAGCCCTGCTGGAGCGGCAATCGCGAAGAAACTGTCAGAATCGGAAGCTCAGGCATTCTTTGTTTCGACCTGTGATCTGTCGGATATTGCTTCGGCATATGCTAGAGCTCGGGGAACCGATCGAGTATCGTCTTTCGGAGACTTTATCGCCCTATCGGATGAATGTGATGAGAGTTGTGCCCGACTTATTAGACCCGAGGTATCGGACGGTATTATCGCCCCTTCATACACTAAGCAGGCGTTGGAGATACTGAGCAAGAAACGCAACGGTGCATATAATATAGTGAAGATAGACAGCTCATATACCCCGGGTGAAATCGAACGCCGTCAGGTATATGGCATCACCTTTGAGCAACATCGGAATGATATAACGATAGATGAAGAGATGCTCAAAGACATTGTGACCAAAAACACCTGTCTGACCGAAGACGCAAAGCGTGATCTCTTAATCGCACTCATAACGCTGAAGTATACCCAGAGCAATTCGGTATGCTATACCAATGGAGGACAGACCATAGGGGTAGCTGCCGGTCAGCAATCCCGCATACATTGTACCAATCTGGCAGGTGATAAAGCAGACCGATTCAACCTGCGTTTGTCTGAGAACGTCCTGTCACTTCCCTTCAAGCCTTCAATCTCAAGACCTGACCGAGATAATGCGGTGGATATGTATGTTTCGAGCGCACATAAGGAGCTGCTCGAAAATTGGCAACATTATTTCCTATCGAAACCTGCACCTTTTACTAAGCAGCAAAAAGCTGAGTATATTGCATCGCTGTCGGGTATTTCACTCGGAAGTGATGCCTTCTTCCCATTCGGCGATAATATCATTCGTGCTGCCAAAAGCGGAGTATCATATGTAGTTCAGGCAGGTGGTTCACTAAGAGATGATGAGGTCATCGCTACTGCCAACCGATACAATATGGTCATGGCCATGTGTCATGCCAGATTCTTCCATCACTAAAAGCGGAGGTTACTGTATGAAGCTAATGGTTATCGGCGGCGGTGGTCGCGAACATGCAATCGTGACATACCTGAAAAAAAGCCCGAAGATAGACTCAATCTATGTGTTACCCGGTAACGCAGGGATAGCAGAGATAGCTGAAACGATAGACATTGCCGCAACCGATATCGATGGGATGATCGAGTTTGCTAAGCGTACCGACATCGACTTCGTTTTCGTCTCCCCTGATGATCCTTTGGTACTCGGTGCGGTGGATGCATTAACAGAAGCAGGGTTCAAGTGCTTCGGTCCCAACAAGGCAGCAGCTGAAATCGAAGGTTCAAAGGTGTTTTCCAAAAACCTTATGAAGAAATATGGAATACCGACTGCCTCATACAATATATTTGACAGTTACGATGCAGCGGTAGCATACATTAAGCAGGCAGACTCATATCCGACCGTCATAAAGGTGGAAGGACTAGCTCTAGGTAAAGGGGTAACCATTGCCGAAAGCTTTAGTGCTGCTGAAACAGCACTAAAAGCCGCGATGAAGGACAAGGTGTTCGGAGATAGCGGCAACCGTGTGGTTATAGAAGAGTTTCTCACCGGACCTGAGGTGTCTATGCTCTGCTTTACCGACGGTAAAGTAATAAAACCGATGGTATCCTCGATGGATTACAAAGCCATATATGAGGGTAACACCGGACCTAATACCGGAGGTATGGGTGCAGTATCACCCAATCGATACTATACCGATGAGATAGCCAACTATTGTATGCAGCAGATATTTATACCCACCATGAACGCCATGAATCTGGAAGGCAGGACCTTCAAAGGTTGTATATATTTTGGTTTGATGCTCACCGATAAAGGTCCATATGTCATAGAATATAACTGTCGTTTCGGGGATCCCGAAACTCAGGTGGTACTGCCGTTACTCGAGACGGATTTATTCAGTATTGTAGAGGCTGTAGCAGATTCAAGACTTGATGAGATTGATGTGGTGTTTAGTGATGCATATGCCTGTTGTGTGGTGGCTGCTTCAGGAGGTTATCCGGTGAAATATGAGATAGGCAAACCCATTTCTTTCGGAGACTTCAATCCTGAGTCTAATATTCATATCTTCCATTCCGGCACCAAGCTTACCCGAGAGGGACTAATTACTGCAGGAGGGCGTGTGGTCGGCGTAACTGCCATTGCCGCTACAGCTAATCAAGCACGGGTAGATGCATATGAAGCGGTAAAGAATATCAGTTTTGAGGATATATATTTCCGAATGGATATCGGATCATAAGGTGGAATAAAAAATCATAAATAGAGAGAGATAGGAGAAACTATGGTTTATAGGGTATATACAGAAAAGAAGGCGGCATATTCAACTACTGCGGCACGTTTACTTAAAGACATCCGGGATTTTCTAGGAGTTCATAGTGTCACTTCACTGAGAATAGTTAATCGCTATGACCTCGAGGGGTTAAGCGAAACTGTCTTTGAATCGACAGTAGCTAATCTGCTCAGCGAG
>WRIP01000092.1 GCA_009782665.1 Oscillospiraceae bacterium | reverse complement strand
GGTGATTCTGTTGTGTACTGATATAGGGTTATTGTTACTCCCTTAATCGGACCAGTACCGATATTTTTTGAACATGATGCATTATCATAACCCGGAAAACCTGCAGTCAAGTAGTTTTGAGCAACAGCTCCATCATGTATACCACAGACTGCTTGTCTGGCATTATTATCACCGGTCGAATGGGTAGAACTCAAATATATCGCCCAAATCGGTCTGCTGTCTTTAATATAGGTTATAGGACCTTCTTGTAGAGTTTGAATAGTTCCGTTAGCGTTTCTGTATGTAATACCGTAACGAACTTCGAATTCACGTTCATCAATCATTAATGAATCAGGAGGAGTAAAATCAAAAACAGTAGTATTGAAGGCCCTTTCTACAGCATTTTGATAATGCCAGTTGTTATAATCAGGATGGGAAGTAGCCGTCACATCTAAGTCAGTGTCGAGAATACGCTGATATCTGGTATATCCGATAGGTACCCCATTACTACCGGTTCCTACAATTGTTAGTCCGGTGAAATAATCTGTAATTCTTGAGGCCGGAGTGCTTCCTGTAGGTATTTCGATCCATATAATGTTTTCAAAACTAGGGTCAAATACATTCCTGTAATAATAGTAGTTATGGAGTCGGAAACTCAAAATCACCGCCCCCCCAAAGTGCGGTACAGATGATAGATTGGCAGTGTTTTGGGGTCTGCTAAACGTAAGGTTATTTAACTCTAGTGGGCTGTCAGAAACCCGGCCCAGTACTTCTTGAGAACTGGGAGTGGCATCGATAATAATATTGGAACCATTCTTTGCCACGGGAGCTACCGTAAATATTTTTGTACCTCCCGGTACCATTCCGTACCAATCCGAGTTGAAGTTAAATCGCAACGGTACTGACACAGTTCCCGCTGCGAACCCGTCATCTAACTTTTCCATAAGAGTAAGAATAAGTTTACCATCTGCTACTTCGTAGCTATTGATAATTTTATTCTCGTCCAATAATAACCATGCGTCAAGATCATCTGTATCCAATTCAAAGAAAGCAGGAGTTGTACCTGTAGTAACTCCATTTGATCCATCAGTACCATATGTAAAGTCAGGATGTGTAGTAGCTGTTGGTACATAATCCAATGGAAGCTCTATGGTACAATTACCTGCATATGCAGATAGGATTACAGGTATACCGATAGAAACAGTCAATGGTGACGGTTCCGTATTATTGGAATACTCTTTCCATGTTTGATAGTTTTTTTCGCTTATGGATACCGTCAACGTTCCAATGGGATCCCCATCAGCAGTAGCAACTATACCCATTGGATTACGCATCCCGGCATTGATGTTTATTACCTCGGTATCACCGGAGATCTCAATAGGTTCACTATAGGCATTGATATAGTCGGTAGCCAGTTTAAACATATTATCGTTCTTGATTCCGACCATGGGCAATAGGTACTTATCGATTCCAAGAGCGTTGGGTTTTACACCGACAATGTATGTTCCTGGTTCTAAATCGTCGAACAGATATGCTCCATCTGTTGCGGAATTTACCGTCATGAGAGCAGTTGATGTATCTCCTGCTATATATAGGCTCACCGGATAGTTAGCAATACCCGTTTCTGTAGCTTCTTTTGTTCCGTTGTCATTCTTGTCAAGCCATACAAGACCACTGATGCTGCCGAGTATAGGTTCTTCCGACTCTTTAGGTTCCGGTTCGGGTTTTATCTCGTCAGAGCTTGCCAGCGCAACGGAAAAACTTAAAGCATCCCCGACCTTTACTCCGTCGGCATCAGTTAATTGCAGTGTGTACTCTCCCGCATCAGCTGTGAAGATAAGTTCCTCTATTCCGTAAAGCAGTAAAGCTCCTTCATCGGTAAGCTCTCTATCTCCCTGAAGATACATTCCGTCAGGGATCTCAAGTAATAGTACTTCGTCCTTGGTATCTATATCGACCGGAAATGCTTCTCCTTCGATAAGACCACTACCAACAGAAATATTGTCATCTGCAAATGCAATGATCGCTCCCGGTACCATACCAAGTAACATGATCACAATCAACAGAACAGAAAGCACAGGCTTTGATATAAACCTGGAAGTCCTTCTTTTGGTTCTTGTTTTTGTAATACTGGATTTCTTGTTTCGTTTCATACTCATTTTGGCTACTCCTAAATGCTATGTATTTATACTCTGTATATTCTTTGCCATATATATAAACCCGAAAGGGAGTATATCAATTTCATTGTACGTATATCTTAAAAGTACGTATTAGTTGATGGATAACATTCTCGTTATCCTCCATGAAGAAGTGCAGCAGATAATCTCCGTTCATATTGCTCTGCACTAGCTTTAGTAAAGCATCGTCAACACTGTTTCCTACTCCGGTAAAGACTGTGGTACTATTGTCGGCTGAAGTGATCCACCAGTATCTGACGGAAAGATCTCCGCGCTCATTATTTGCCCACACATCGGCATGTACTGGGTTAATTGCTGTATGGTTTCCGTAAGCATCAGAAAAAACAATTTCACCGTTAGTCTCTACGATTCGAGCTATCGGAGGCAGGATATCCTCACCGATATATCGAAAAGCTCCCCCCATACCTAATCCAGATATCAGGACAACAGTAGTAATAACGCAGATGGATATCGTTTTTGTGAACCCCACTCCGACGCCTAGCGAATATCTGATAGCAGCCGCTATTCCGGTACTTCCTGCTCTTCTGACCGCTTTAGATAGCCATGCATCACTCATTAAGGTGGAAGATATCGATTCTTGTTGTAATACTTGGGATATAATACGACCTAGTGGAACAAGTGCAAAACTGTAGTAAGTATCGGCTCTTTCGGCCTGGTGTTGTAGTTCAAACCGGATCTTTTCTCTGGCCAATTTCAGATAACGAGAAACGGTTGGATGTGACACATCCATCGCAGTAGCAGTTTCTGTGACACTCATATCACGGTAATAATGCAGCATAACTGCTTCAAGCTGTCTGTCGGGTAGACTTTTAATGATTTCCATGACCGTAGTTCGGTCTTCTGCACGTATTACATAATCATCCGGAAGTATTGCGTTATCTTCTTCATCAAAGCCATCATCCAGATAGTCATCGATGTTCACAACACTTGCGCGTTTAGCGTTTTTTGCCGTACTGCGTGCAATCTCATTCATGATGATTTTGTTGAGCCATGCTTCGAACGCTTCTTTGTCTCTCAACCCATCTATCTTTTCACACACGCGAATCAGTACTTCCTGAGAGGTATCCTCAGCATCATTTCGATTGTGAATCTTACAGGAAACACGAAACAATACACTCCTAGCTATCACTCGGCATAAATCTTTCAATGCCTCGCGATCGCTTAGCATTGCTCTCTCGACTAGCTCTTGTACTAATTCCTTTTCTGCTTGTTTTCTTTCAGCAGTAGTATCTAGTTGTTGTTGGGTAAGCTTTTGTTCCATCGGGTAACTATATGCCTTATCTGTTGATTTGGTTCAACTCATCATGAGGTAGTTTTGTCACAAGGTGTGTATTATCGGGTCAACAACACGTTTTATCTGCTCTTCCGTAATCATCTCGTCAGCATAATTGTCAAATATTTCCTTCAGCATTGGCATGGTAAATGAACTTTCTAAAGCGACATGAAAACTCATATCTTCATTTTTAAGTTCATTCATCATATTCTCCCGTGCTTTTTGAAGTAGCTTGGTAGCTACTCGAATAGAGATCCTCATAGCTTTTGCAGCTTCATCAAGCGACAATCCACCGAAATAATGAGAAAGCAACATCACTCTTTCACGGAGTGGTAACCTTCGTATTACAGAAAGAACATCAATGCGAGTATTATGAGTATCAGTTTCTTTTGATGAAGATACTGAATCAATCTCATGTAACTCATCCCCTAAATATCTCACTACCTAAACTCACCTCATACGTTATCTTCAACAAATGAAGACAAATTCAACTCAGTACTCTAAGAGCATAGAAATACCTTCTATATATATAGACCCGATGAGTATTGATTTAGTAGTATAGAAATTTATGTTTTACTGAAAAAATATGGAATATAGAGTATAAAAACAGTCAACCGGTTGTCTATGCAACCATTTGTCTATTGTATTGTACAGCTAATCTTTCAAAGGTCAAGCTATTTTTGTTACAAATTCCGATTTTTAGGGCGTTTTTGAATGTATTTACAACGTTTCCTAAAAACAATCTGTCGTGATATAATTGAAGTACGAGAAATTTCCGGAGGAAAAGATGGATACTTTAAGAGGTTCATGTGTTGTCGGGCAATCAGGTGGTCCTACTGCAGTAATCAATTCCAGTGCTGCTGGTATCATTATTTCAGCCTTGGAGCATGATGAGATTACTCATGTTTATGCAATGGAAAACGGTATTGTCGGGCTACTTGAAGACAGACTCTTTGATTGTGCTAAGGAATCAATCGATGAGTTAAAATTACTGAGATACACCCCTTCTTCTGCACTCGGTTCCTGTCGATATAAGCTTGCGGAATATACCGATGACGACAGTGACTACAGACGAATACTGGAGATATTTATCAAATATGATATCCGTTACTTCTTCTATATCGGCGGAAACGACTCGATGGATACCTGCAACAAAATATCTAAGTTTATGCAGAATGTAGGATACGAGTGTCGAATTATCGGAGTACCAAAAACAATAGACAATGATCTGTTTGGAACCGATCATTGTCCGGGATTCGGAACTGCAGCCAAATTTATAGCAACGGTGACTGCTGAGATATCAAAAGACAACCAAGTCTACGGAACTAAGAGTGTGGTGGTAATAGAGGCGATGGGACGTAATGCCGGTTGGCTGGCTGCCTCTGCTGCACTAGCTTCTGTCATCGGAGACGGTCCTGACTTAGTCTATCTGCCTGAGAATGTGTTCAGTGTAGACCGCTTCATATCGGATGTACGAGCATTATCTGAACAAAAAAACAGTATTATTGCGGTTGTTTCGGAGGGTGTGAGAAATAATGAAGGTCGCTTCATTTCGGAATATGGTTCTACACTATCAAAACAGAAGGATGTGTTTGGTCATGCACAGATGGGGGGCTTAGCCGCGACATTAGCCGGATACATCAACAGTCAAACCGGGCTTAAAACCCGTGGAATTGAGCTATCTCTGTTACAACGGGCTTCAGCACATATTATGTCAGGACGTGATAGTGAGGAAGCATATCGGGTGGGTGTTGATGCCGTAAGATATGCTACCGTTGGTCACAGCGACGTGATGGTAGCGTTTGAGAGAGAACTAAAAGAAGAGTATTGTTGCAAAACCCTACTAAGACCACTCGTTGAAGTTGCCAACAAAGAGAGGTTGTTACCACAGCAGTATATCAACCGCCAGAAGAATAACATAACCGACGAGTTCATCAAATATGCTCTACCGTTAATAGAAGGAAATATCGACTATCCTAAAAAAAATGGGTTGCCGGTATATGCAAAACTGAAGAAAATGATATGATTATATCATTACAAAACATATAGGAGGCGAACCATGCCAAAAGGAACTGCAAAGGAGCTTGATAAACTCATCACTTCACAGAGAACCTGTGTTATCGGTTCGGTTGACGAACAAGGGATACCAAATATAAAGGCTATGTTGAAACCTCGTAAGATCACAGGAATAAAGACTTTCTATTTTTCCACCAATACATCTTCTCAACATGCACGTCAGTATTTGATTAACCCAAAGGCTTCCATATACTTCCATAAACGTTTCCTCTTCTATAGGGGAGCTTTGCTCAAAGGATATATGGAGATCTTGACTGATGATGACGTAAAACGAATGTTATGGGAAAAAGGGGATGAAAAGTACTATCCAGGTGGAGTAACCGATCCCGATTA
>WRIP01000091.1 GCA_009782665.1 Oscillospiraceae bacterium | reverse complement strand
CGAGTGAAATTGATATAGCTTCAAGGTTGGGACTTACGGTGGTTAAGTTCTTCCCTGCTGAAACAAACGGTGGACTAGCGAACATCAAAGCACTCAGTGCACCCTTCCCCAACATGAAGTTCATTCCAACCGGTGGCATTACCCTCAATAATCTGAACAGTTATCTGGGTTTTGGTAAGATATTAGCCTGTGGAGGAAGTTTTATGGTCAGTAATGACCTGATTATAGGCGATAACTATGATGGGGTGGTTAAGACCTCAAAAGAAGCCATCGATAGGATGTTGGGGTTCAGTTTTGCTCATATTGGAATCAATGAACAAAATGAGAATGATGCAGATAATTTAGCAAAGTTTTTCTGTGATGCGTTCTCATTGGAGTACATAATGAAGGTCCCGAGCATCTTCGCTGGGCTACCCATCGAGGTGATGAAGAACGGCGGTAGAGGCAAAAACGGACATATTGCATTCTATGCAAACAATGTTGAGAGGGCAATCTATCATCTTGAAGCCCGGGGTTATACATTCGATAGTTCGACCGCAAGAATCGATGACAACGGCAATCGTACCTTCATATATTTTGAGGGTGAGTACGGCGGATTCGCTGTACATATTGTGGAACGTTAGGAGGTAACGTAAATATGTCAAAGGTAGTAACATTCGGAGAGATAATGTTGCGTCTAGCTCCCGAGGGTTATCTGAGATTCCTTCAGGCAGACAGATACATGGCAACCTACGGCGGAGGGGAAGCCAACGTCGCCATTGCACTGGCGAACTTCGGGATTGATGTCGCCTATGTGACCAAACTGCCGACCCATGAAATCGGGCAGGCAGCCGTAAATACTCTAAGAGCATTCGGTGTCAACACCGATCATATCGTTCGTGGAGGTGACCGAGTAGGGATATATTTCCTAGAGAAAGGTGCCTCTCAAAGAGGTTCTTTGGTCATCTATGACCGAGCCGATTCCTCTATTGCTACAGCTTCAAAGGATGATTTCGATTGGGATTCGATCTTCAGTGGAGCAGAGTGGTTCCATTTCACCGGTATCACTCCCGCACTGGGACCGGTACTAGTTGAAATCTGTCTAGAGGCATGTAAAGCTGCCAAACAAAAAGGGATGAAGGTTTCCTGTGATCTCAACTATCGCGCAAAGCTCTGGTCAAAACCTGAAGCAAAGCTAGCCATGAGTGAGTTGTGTAAATATGTAGATTTAGTCATTGCCAACGAGGAAGATGCTAAGGATGTCTTCGGTATTGAAGCTAAGGGCAGTGATGTTTCTGGAGGAAAACTTGACCATGAGGGTTATATGAGCGTTGCCGAACGATTAGCAGAAATGTTTGGCTTCGAGACGGTTGCCATTACACTGAGAAGTTCGAAATCTGCTAGTGATAACGGTTGGGCTGGTATGCTGTACACTGGTGGAGATTTCTGTTTCTCGAAGGAATATGATGTACATATCGTCGACCGGGTCGGTGGAGGTGACAGTTTCGGTGCTGGGTTGATATACTCCTTCCTGACTGGTGCCTCACCAGGCGAAGCGTTGGAGTTTGCCACCGCTGCCTCCTGTCTCAAACACACCATCGAGGGAGATTACAATGTAGTCTCGGTTTCTGAGGTAAAGAAACTGTCGGGTGGCGATGCTTCCGGGCGGGTACAACGCTAAAATATGATGCAAAATACTTCGACCCGGATCAACCGGGTCGAATACATTTCTTTTAGTTATACAGCTTCTTGCATTGAAGGAGTGTCGTCCTATTATATTACCGGCTTCATATCCAGAAGCACTAGATCGTCTCTTGCCTTGGTAGTTTTTGGGTCAAGTCTCATTTCATATTCCAGTCGGGTTTGCTCCATCATTTCTTCCTGAACCCATTCCTTTACCACATCATAGTCCACTTCTATTCTCATAATGATATGGAACCCGTAATCCGATTCGACGATATCGCTGACGCTACCCACATTCATCTCTCGGGTTGCTGTTTCGAATACCGGTATAAACTCTCCCATCCGGAATGTATATCCGTTCGGGTTAGTCTCAAGTCCCGGATCATTAGAAAACTCTACCATTAATGCCTCGAAGTCCTCTCCGTCGTCTATACGGGCGAGTATCTCTTCAGCCAGCTTCAACTGATCGTCATATTCCAGTCCACTTTCATCGGTGACGAGTATGTGTTTAGCTGCTATCACCGAGTTCTCGGTCATGTACACCTCTAGCGCTTCATCACTGACTTCGAGATTCGGCATCTCAGCAAAGATATATTCGGTGAGGAATTTGTTCACGTACATATTTGTCAGGTAGACGTCTCTGAAGAGCTGATCATTTAGGTTATTCTCTTTTAGATGCTTGGCAAAGGTAGTTCCGGATTCTATCAGATAATCCTTGAGGTCTTCAACCTGCTCTTCAAACGCCAGTAGATCCTCTTCACTCAACTCGAATCCGACCTCACTCCCCCACAGCATATATGCGGCATTGTCGATGAGTATACTATCAACTTCATCTAGGATATCTATAACCAACTCCGGGTAATAGTCAAAGATCTCTTCTCCATACTGATATGCATATTCATTTCTCAGACCGAGTGCATGATAGAAATATGTATCCGCAGTGACACTGTAGGATTCATTCATGGTAATCATGACCGTATCGGGTTTTATCTTACTCCTATTGCTGTTGGCAACCTGTGTGGTCAGTCCTGAGCCAGCTTCATCCTTGCGTCTCAAAAAGAGCGCGACCAAACCGAATACCGTAATCACGCAGAGAGCAATAGCTACTGCACGCATAAAAAAAGTTTTCATCATTTCACCCAGTTTCATTATCTCGTGGCAACTGTACAGAAAACCGACAGTTGCTTTACACGTGATATATTATATAATTTACATCAAATTACGACAATATGTTTTTACCTTATGACCACCCGAAGATAGTGTATGGAGGAATCTGCCGTGAGCAAAAAACTGTTTCTTGTAATCAATCCCAAATCCGGGGCTGCCACCTTAGGCAACCATCTTATTGATATACTCGAGATATTCGGGATCTGGAACTATGAAGTATCGATTCATATCACCCGATTCGGCGGAGATGCTGAAATAGTGATTGCTGAAAGAGCATCGGACTTTGATCTGATAGTCTGTTGTGGAGGGGACGGAATGATTAACGAAGCGTTCAGCGCATTGTCTTCACTCGAAAATGCTCCACCGCTAGGGATAATTCCCTCTGGGACAACCAATGATTTTGCCTTTTCACTTGCATTACCTACCAACCCCATCGCTGCTGCTAATACCATCTGCACCGGCACCGAGTTTCTCTGTGATTGCGGTACCGTCAACGGCAGGGTTTTTGCATATGTAGCCGCTTTCGGGCTGTTTACCAATGTAACCTATGAGACTCCTCAAGAGAGCAAAAATCTGCTTGGTCGAACTGCATATATTCTAGAAGCCATACGAAGTCTTCCGGAATACGCACCCTACGAGATTAAACTCGAAAGTGCTGAGGGGTCCTTCGAGGGAGAATATATTCTGGGGATGATAACCAACACCGTCTCTATTGGGGGGCTGAGGACCTTCTTTTCCTCCATTGCTGAGCTCAACGACGGCTATCTTGAGGTTACTCTGGTCAAAGCTCCAAAGACCTTTGCTGACTTTCAGAAAGCTATGGCGATACTGACCAAGGCGACACCACTCGAAACCGAGATAACCGATTTCCTGACGGTGGTTCGCACCAAACATCTGAGTATTACCAGCAAAGAAGATATTTCCTTTACATTAGACGGAGAGGAAGGAGGGGTATATCAGAATCTAGTCATCGAGGTGATACCACACGCGGTATCGGTGATAATCGACAACGAATATTCCATACAATCCGAATCCGATATTCTACTCTCGCGTCGGATTAAGCGAAACCGCAGAGATTGATTTAGGTCAACCCGGCAATAGCAGTTCCGATTAGGGGAGCATCTTCGACCTTTATCTCTACAAAATATCGCTGTAGCTTTTGTCTTATCTGTGAGTCGAACAGTTCCGATATATGCTGACGCAACCATGTGGTTTTGTAGTACGTGGTTCCGTCGATGCATATGACTGCTGGGTGATCTGGGTTTAGACCTGCTTCCGCTTTTATCAAGGTAGCACCGATGACTATGGCATTGAGAAATGCTGCACGTCTCATCACTGCATCGATGAGGCTTCTGCTGATGACAATATCATTATCATCGGTATTGAAGCAGCTAGCCAACTCATTGTTACAGTAGCTGTCTAGATAGTATTCATCCACCAACTGAAGTGGCAGCTGTTTAAGTGCAGCTATTTTGTTTGCTGCCGGTAGAGTGAAGAGTTCTTCTGCTGCCGCAGCTTTGAGTACCCTCAGTGTTATGTTGCCGAGATAGGCACCCGACGTCATCTTTTCCAGTGGATGTGAACCTGGACTGCCGCTTTCGGCATCTAATATATCGTCGAGAGCTCCTCGTTGATATCGGCTATAGTATGCCGATTCAACGTTTACTATCATGGTTTTGTCGGCACTGCCGATAGGTACGACCGGTAAGCGGGAAATATTCTGTATTTTCTCGCTGTAGCAGATGTTCTGTCCGGTACCTAGAATATATCCGATGTATTCATTCGAATCTGCATTCAGTTTGCCGGCTAGCTGCGTTGCTACAGAATCATTGACTAGGGTAAAGTTCTTTCCGGTAATACCCTTAGCCTCTAGTATCTGCTGTATCTCCCGGCACAGCATCCTACCGTTAATTCCTCGAACCTTTACTTCCTTTGCCAGTTCCATGACCTTTGCATCTCTGTCGGGTGTAGATACGCTCGGGTATGAGAAACAGATACCCACCCTGTCGCATTCATCGAGATAGGGTTCGATATATTCCGCAAAAGTGATGAATAGCTGTTCAGCAGATATCTCCGAAGCTACTCCCGGCATATCATGTCGAGAGAAATCGGATATGTTCGGCGTCAGTGTTTCATCGAAGCTGACTACTGCCACACGGAGGTTGGTGCCTCCGGCATCTACCACCACTATCTTTTCGTCGATTGGGATCACCCCTTCATCTGAAATATATGTGTGGATCATCGGGAGCATTCTACCCGACTCGGCCAACCCTACAGTCATCTCGGTGACGAACTTATCGCACTCGGTTTTAAAGCTGTCAAGATCGGTGTTCAGCAGATATTTAGTAAGAAAATCATTGAGTTTAGTATTCATATATATCCTACCCGTAATATGTGTTTTTTCATGAACACATGACCTACTTTGTTCATATGGTATGTTTTTGTATCATCTGTTTGACTATCATGGTAATACATATGATGGCTTTTATCAACAAACAGCTGATGGTAGTGCGTTAAGGACACTTCTGGTGTATATCTATATCTATCTATTGAGGTTCTAACTAACGAACAGCAAAGGTTAATAGGTTAAGAGGATATACCCTTACTAGAATGATAACCTTACAGTTGATTCAGCTCATATAGTCGTAGCTGTTGCTAGTTCATTAATATACCGTAGGAATCAATCACAATTTGCATTTTTTTGTTAATTTATTCATAACGTGGTAAAATATTTGATGTAGTTTTAATCATATTGATAGTTCGGAGGTTACATGGAAAACAACTATTGGGAAAACCTGAGTCAGCCATATACTGCTCCAAGTGATTCAGATAGTCCTCAGATATATCGAGAAGACAATACATATACAAGTCAGATATATAGTCAGCCTTATTCACCCTATCCCATACCGAGTGAAAAGATAAGAAGACAAAAGAGTCAACGACGGTTTGCTGCTTGGATGCTAATCATCTGTATTGTCGTTTCCTTCGCCGGTGGATATGTCGGAGGGTTACTTACTCCTAGTCCACTCCCGGAGATCCA
>WRIP01000090.1 GCA_009782665.1 Oscillospiraceae bacterium | reverse complement strand
TGCTGAAGCAATAATGTTGTTAATCTCAAATAAAACCCCCCTTGTATCTCATATATTTAATCCTATTTTAACGAAGGGAAAGGATATTATAAAGGTACTCGAAACAAATGGTAAGAAGATTCGAATAGTTGATGATGAGCAGTACCCAAAGGAACTCAGGTCTATTGCTTCAACGAATAGTGCTCTTAGTATATCCGGCGTGGTTGAGGATATTATGCATCCCGTTTCCAATGGAGCTCGTATTAAAGTCTTAGCGGATAAAACTGTATCATTGCTTGAAGCATTGGGTTTTACCTGGAAGACTATAAATAAAAACTATCTTAAAAAAGCTCTTTCACAAATACTGGATTAGGAGAAGAATCATGGATAATATGATGTTTTATCTTGCGCATATTGCTCTGGTCATTATGATTTTCCTGCTTGTATCAACAATAAGGATGAAAACGAACAATCGTATGAAGTGGTACTTTATACAGTACCTAATATACCTTTTCATCTGGACCCTCACCGTTATCATACAAAGATACTGTGTACAGTTAAATGCAGTGGATTTGGTAGATACTCTTGAAAACGTTGTTTACTTTGCTGTTTCTTTCATATCGGTGGTTGTCCTATTAATCGGTATTAATATCTACCTCCCAAATAATAGGATGAATAAATGGCTGAGATTCCTATATATTGTACCGATAGTTACACAGATAATTTTATGGACAAATCCCCTACATCATCTGTTCTATGTGTATTATGACTATTTTGACGTAAGCAGAACCGTTGTCGGAGCATACTTTTACGTACATACAATATATTCATATACATGTCTTCTCTTCGGAACAATATATACAATATATTTTGCTACGAGAAATAAGGGGAGGATGGATTCAACACTTAAGGCACTCTTGATATGTATCGGTACATCGGTACCGTTGGTTGTTAATATATGTTTTACCTTGGCACTACCGGGATTTAACAACATGTCGACACCTGTTGCTTTTGTTGTAACATGTATAACCTACTTCCTTCTTCTGTTTAAGTACAACATACTGCAGATAAGCCCTGCGGTAATGAAACAGGTCATCGATATGACAAGTGACCTATATGTTGTAGTAGATGAGAACATGATGATCATAGACTATAACGAACCGTTTGAGACACTATTCTCTAAACTTATAAATCTAAGACGACAGGTGCTCATAGTCGATGTCTTGGAAGAGGAGAATGACCTCAATCTTTCGATGATTGATATAGGTGCAATTATCGAAGAGTGTCGCACTAAACAGGAGACACTGTTTAGGGATCTGGGTCTTGTGATTGACGGTAAAAATATGTACTATTCGGTAGAGTTTAATCCACTCCTAATTGAAGGTGGATACTACGGATGTATCATCCTGTTCAGAGATATTACCAGAGCTGTAAATGACATGCAACAGATTCAAGCAAACCAGGATCAGCTTATTAAACAGGAGCGACTCGCCTCACTCGGACAGCTCATAAGTGGAATTGCACATAACCTTAATACCCCGATTATGGCTATATCGGGAAGAGCAGAGAGCCTAGACGTCCTTATAGATGAATATATAAACTCTATACCAGATCCAAAGGTAACTATAGAAGATCATCATGAGATAGCCGAAGATATGAAGAAGGAGATTGAGAACATAAGGAATCATACCTCATATATTTCAGAGATTATCTCGGCGGTTAAGGGACAGACGGTAAGACTGTCCGGCGATACATACGAGAACTTCACCATAAGGGATTTGGTTAAGCGAATCGATCTACTTCTAAGGCATGAGGTTATACGAAATAAATGTAATCTAATATATGAAATTCAAACGAATGAATCACTTGAGATAACCGGTGGTGATATGAACTCATTGATACAGGTTATAGATAATGCAGTAATGAATGCTATGCAGGCATATAAAGGGGTTCCAGGCGACATAACTATAAAGATTAGCCGTTCGGAAGGCGAAGTTGTCTTTACAATATCGGATACTGCAGGAGGTATTCCATTAAACGTTCAAGATAAAATCTTCCAAGAGATGATTACCTCTAAAGGTAAAGATGGTACAGGATTAGGACTATATATCTCCTACTCAACGATACTTGGTATTTTTGGTGGGAAGATGTGGTATAATTCGGTTGACGGTGTAGGAACCGATATATACTTTACTGTTCCTCTTGTAGCATAGCGGAGAAAGGGAAAATGAGACAGAAAATACAGCCGTCCAAAGACAGCAACTACAAATTAATGATTGTTGATGATGATGAGGGTCTAATAGATTCTTTGTTAACCCTGCTCAGACGTAACAATTATAATATAACCGGGTTTTCAAATCCTCTTGAGGGATTAGAAGAGCTAAAGAATCATGAGTATGATCTGTTGATTCTTGATTACTTCATGTCCCCGATTCGTGGTGATGACTTTGTATCGATGCTAAGGGAGTTTGATACCGATCTTTATGTTATTCTTTTAACCGGACATAAGGATTTAGCTCCTCCACTAACTACTATCAAGGCGTTTGATATCCAAGCATACTGCGAAAAGAGCCATCGTCTGGATCAGCTGTTATTGCTCATAGAGTCAGGTATAAAGTCGATAACCCAGAAAAGACATATAAAAACATATAGAGACGGATTGAATGATATACTTGTTACCCTTTCCAAGATTAATAGACTTCAACCCTTTAGTGATATGGTAAATGATGTAGCCGATTCCCTTATGACACTTACCGAAATAGATGATATCTTCATACAGATAGATATAATGAACAACAGAGATACAGTTCTGTATAAAGGGACAGGAATCTACGATGGCTCAAAAGAACAGGCAATGGAGCTTATTCCAGAAGAGGAACGTGCGAATATTGAAGCTGTAAAAGAAAGCAAACAACCTATTGAAACTGAAAATTCATATATCCTGCCTATTATAAACAGCGGTGGGTACTATGAAGGGATAATATACATAGGGCAGGAGGTTGAGGAAACAAATCTTGTCGATGTCTTTGTTACACAGGTAGCTGCTTTATTGCAGAATGTACATCTGCATGAACAGCTTAACAGTGCACATTCGGATCTTAAATCAAGCTATTTTGAGACGATAGAGGCATTAAGACTTGCAGTTGATGCAAAGGATGTCTCGACAAGAGGTCATTCCGACAGAGTCTCAATGTATGCACAGCTAATGGCAGAAAGGCTTGGAATGAATAAACAAGAGGAAGATGATCTGAGAGTAGGAGGACTCTTCCATGATATTGGGAAGATTGGAATAAGTGATGACATACTGCTTAAGAACTCAAAACTTACCGATACAGAGTTCTATGAAATCAAGAAGCATCCATCTAAAGGAGCGGTTATACTTTCGGCAATATCAGCCTTCGACGGTATAAAACAGATAGTAAGCTGTCATCATGAGAGATATGATGGCCGTGGGTATCCCCATGGTCTTAAAGGGGAGGAGATTCCGTTAGGGGCCAGAATAATTGCGGTTGCAGATGCATACGATGCAATGACCTCTCCTCGTGTTTATAGGGATAAACGTACCTCAGCGGAAGCAATCGCTGAACTGAAAAAAGGAAGAGGTATTCAATTCGACAAGGATATAGTCGATAGTTTCCTGTTAGCTCTTGAAGAGGAATCGGATCGAATGCTGAGGATACTAACTATTTAGATAACAATTAGAAACACAATGTAGTATGAATTATTTCAGAATAACACCAAAAACCTTAAATCCGATTGGTAATAGATCAATCGGATTAAAGGTTTCCTTATCTCTTGAGTTTTGAACTGAAAATTGTACATATCAGTTGTGTTGAGAAGGTGTTTTGTCCAACGCTGTAGAAAATGCTTATTTTCTACAACCGCTGTTATAATTCAAAACGCATTTATATCGTTGAGATTCGACACCACTATATGTTTTTATGAATCCTTCTATTTTAAAACCGCACTTTCGATAAAACTCTACCGCTCCGTCATCGGTTTCAGCTTTAACATTCGTTTGATATTTTTGCTGTACAGCAGTTATCATAGCTTTACCGATACCGCGTTTACGAATTTCTGGAACAACAGCTATATTATAAATCTCAACCCAATCCGGAAAAACCTCGATTCCACAAACACCCAGTATTTTATCGTTTTCGATCCATCCATATAAATTGAAATCATCCCTACGACGAAATTCTACGATTTTGTTGTCTGTTGCTTCCGTAGACTTATCTCCTGCACTTTCGCCTACGAGCATACGCACGATCGGATTATCTAGTTTGCTTTTTATGACGCAAAACAATCACATTACTCCTGCCCTAAATATAGACTTTCAAAGTGACTGACAGGTGTACGATACCGCTACGACTTAACCGTAGGGGTATATCAATACACCGTTGTTTCTTCTGCGTTGGTTGAAAGCGGACTAAAAATCCAATGCTCTATGAGAGGCTAACCGAGCCAGAGTAAGAAGCAGTTCACCGTTATCTGATTTCCGATACACCAGAAGCCAATCAGGAGATGCATTACATTCTCTGTACCCTTTCCAGTTTCCTTGTAAAGCGTGGTCGCGATGTTTTTGGGGTAATGGTTCATCATTTGCCAATAGTCTAGTAACTTCGCGTAATAGTGAAATATCTCGGCCTTGCTTCTTCGCGATTTTATAATCGCACCTGTATTGCGTGGAATATTGAACATCACGCTTATACATCATCGTCACTGTCCAAGTCAGCAAAAAGTTCTTCCTCGGTTTTAAAACGCTTATACACTACGGGGTTTGCTTCCATTTGTTTGCACTCTTCGAGAGCAGCAAGGCTGGCGGGGTCTTGCCAGTATGCGCCTGTCAATTCAAAAGGAAATCCTCCGACATGACAAGCATGGTTAATAAAAACCGTTATGGCTTCGGGTAGAGTAAGACCATGATATGCAAATACGTTCTCCGCTTGTTCTTTTATTTCAGGATAAAGACGTACATTTATACTCGCGGTTTTTGTGTTTGATGTTTTCAACATAAAACCACCTCCAAAATTCATTTTAGCATAATATAGTTCAATTTGCAAGCATGGGTTTGCTTGTGAAATCTTTTGATTGATTGGGTTAATTAGACAAAACACCTTAACAACATCACTTCTGCAATATTGGTTTCATATCCTGTGCATTGTATTAAATACATCCTCGTGCATGACGTGGATTTTAAGTCCCATGCCATCTCCCAATTCGGTCAGAGCGTCGGACATGGCCGCGAGGTTTTTATCGCTCTCCTCCGTTTCGGCCAGCATGACCATAGCGAACAGATCTTGCAGGACAGATTGGGTCACGTCGGTGATGTTCGCGTTGTATTCGGCGCAAAGACTGCTGACCTTAGCCAGAATACCGACCTTATCCTTGCCTATGACCGTGATAACTAATCTCATAAGCCATAACCTCGATTTTTATTTTGCTCTGTGTTCAATAACAAATCATCCGTACTTTTCCGGATTTTCGGTCCGGCGGACGCGATGTCCGGCACGGCCTCCGCAGCTTCCGTTATAAGAGTCGGAGGGAAGGTCACAGGACTTCTCCTTTTCATCCTCGGAAAGCCTCTCGTGCTTCTCGGGATCCTCTTTCTGCCTTCTCAGCAGGATAGCTTTGTTGTACATCTCCGGCTCATTCTCCGCAAGCAAACGGTGATCGGCAGGATGAACATCGTCGCCCCTTATGATACGCATGGCGATAATAAAGCATTTCCTCTGTATCTCAAGTGCTTTGGCCGCGGCTTCGCCATCCTGCTTCATGCTCTCTATCTGATTCCGTATCTTTTCGCCCTCAGCCCGCATCTTTTTCAGTTCCCTGGCAAAATCATTCCCCGCTTCATCCGCGGGCATACCGCCCGCCGCCTTAGTATATGCGGCAAAATAATTATTATTTACCTTCATAGTTC
>WRIP01000089.1 GCA_009782665.1 Oscillospiraceae bacterium | reverse complement strand
CGCATGTTGCGTTTTATGCATCGTCATAGGTTATGCAATGTGATGCGGTTAAGCTATATCTATCTTCCGCATGCCATTTGAAGGGTCGTCCTTGGGAACTGTGACGTTAAGTACGCCGTTTTCAAGTTTTGCAGAAATCTCATCGAGTTTCACATCGGATAGATTAATGCGTCTCTTCATGGAACTCACATAACGCTCTTTGTGGAGATAATTCTTCTCTTCGGAAGTCTTTTCCTTCTGCTGTTCAACCGAAATAGTCAAAATATTATCGTCGATATTAAGGTCGATGTCTTCTTTGGCTACTCCAGGTAGATCGGCTTCAATGACATACTCATTTTCTTTGTTTAGAATGTCAACCTTGAAGAATGATTGAGATCTTGATAGACCACTTGAGAAGAAATCTTCAAACGGATTGAAAAATCCATTGAAATTGTTCGCGTTGCGAATTAGGTCGTTCTTTCTGAATTGATTGTAAGGGACAACAGTCATCATTGTAGTATACTCCTTTATTCTTAAAATTAGCACTCGCGCTCATAGAGTGCTAAAGAAATTATACATCTGAAAAATATGAGTGTCAACTAAAACCGTATAAGTTCACAGAAAGTTTACAATTTCATCAATTCAGGCATATTCCACAGACTGAGGTAATATATTTGCCGTGATCTACCATTACAAATTTATGTCTGCTCAATGATAAAAAAGACCGCAGAAGATTATCTGCGGCTGTAGCTGATAGATTCTGATTTCATCAGGTGATGAGTTTTACCCTTCTGTAATAACGGACTTGAGTTTTTCTGAATACGTTAGTATTAAACAGACGTACTCGGTAATAATATATGAATCCTTTTAGTGTACGATACTCTCGTTCTATCTCATTAGTAATATGGTCTGCTCTTGAGATATCGAAGTCGGTTGGCAGGATGTTAGCATATCGCATACGGACTACAGATTCCGTCAGCTCTCGGAAATTATCCCTGTTCTCGTAAGAAAGAGCAGAGGTTTGTGCAGCTACCATATATGGAGTATCTCCCAATTGAATATCTTTATTAATATCTGAGATTACCTGTAGAGCATTCTCGTAGTATTTTTCAAGTCTCAACCTGATATCGGGGTAGTTCAATGCGATATATTTCTCTGATAGATCTCTTCTGAGTAACATTATCGGTAGCAGTAAAAATATAACGACGATGAGTACAATCAGTGTAACAATAATAGTTTTTGCTGTTTTGGTACTGCTTGGTGAATCGTTGTCTTGCTCAATCGGAAACAGATCAAAGGGATGTTGTTCGGATGATTCAAGAACAGGTTCGGTCGGGAATATCGGTATGAATACCGAATCATCCGAGACAGAGAGTATCTCTGACATACTGTCTCTCGGTGTCGCATCAAAGGGTATCCAACCGATACCCTCGAAGTATAACTCAGCCCATGCATGCGCATTCTCACCGGTCAGATATACCGATCGCCCGTATGGGTGCTCTGGAACATAGAAGCCCTGAACATATCGTGATGGGATACCAGCACTTCGTGCCATTACTGCCATGGTCGAAGCAAAGTACACGCAGTATCCTTCTCTGGTGTGCAGGAAGTAGTCGACGAAATCTGAATCGTCGGGTACCAAAGGAGGTGCGAGGCTGTATGAGAAGTTAAGTAGATAGTTACGGATGGCAATCGCCTTATCATATTCACTGAGCTTATCTCGTGTCAGTCGTTCGGTCAGGCTATATATGTTTTTCGGTAATGCTTCGGGAAGTTGCAGATAGTTTTTCTTAATGTAGGGATCGCTGATCGGGTGAAGTGAAATATCAGACATGAGTTCATCGAAACGAGGTGAGTCATAGTTTATGAGGTAGGTCTTAATATTGTATGAAGCGCGTGCATTGACATAGTATTTTGAAAACATATCTCCGTTCATGTCGAAGTAAGGGATGATAGTATCACCTACATTACTCTTTACATCGTAAACACGACCGGCTCCATAAAGGGTGGAGGTATCCTGCCGTAGATGTTGCACCCGTATGACCGAGTCAATCGATAGCATACGCTGCAGTTCACGGGGTATTTCATCCCACATAGATATCTCAAGTGAAAAGGTAGTATCCATCTGCTTCTGCCACATATTACTCTCAAACCGATGCTGTGTTTTTGGTACGGTATTCTGCCAGCTGTATCCGGTATAGTAATTCTGAATACTACCCCTAAGTAGGGTATTGTTCGGTGCATCTACCAGCAGGAAGGGATTCTCATCAGGATTGAGTGGTCCTCCCTCCATCGAAACACCTGCCTTCTCGGTGTTGAACAGATCCCTTGGCATCGAGATAACTCGCAAACCAGTCTCGTTAACCATAGCATCGTTGATGTCAGCCGATATCATACGCAGCCAACGCCAGGTTCTCTCCACTGGATATTTAGTATCCTTGATACTGCTTGATGTAAACAGTATCGAAAGTAGAATTATGATAGCCGGGGTCAGTAGTATACTAGCGGATGGCAGTGCTTCATGACGACCGTAATATGCATAGCTCATCTTGATGAAGACGGCAATGACGGCCAGCATTGTTGGAACATATGTATCTTGCCAAAAAAGCATCTGTGTATAGGCATAGAAGCAGATAATCGCTATACCAAGCGGAAGGAAGGTAGTCAGTTTTGAGACAAACACATATGTAATCGAACCGACAGCTGTCAGTGCTAACATAAGCATTGGTAGTAAAAGGATGTAATTGTCGGGATCTTTCGGAATGGGATTACTCAGATATATGAAGAGAGATTGAAACCGTTCTGTCAGCATAAATATTGTTTCATTATGATTCGCCAGCAGTATCAGTATAACCACAGCAGCTAAAGCCAAAAGTGAAGGCAGGATATACCATCGTATAAGGCAGATTTCTAATAATACGAAGACCAGAATGAGCCACAGAGTTACAGCAAAAACTGAAACTTCAAAACCTAATCCATTCATTATACAGTAACAGATACCGGGTGCTGTGAGCAGATAAATGAGTAGCTGCCACAGGTTGTTTTTATATCTCTCTGTGGTTGTCTTCATAGTTTCTCCACTGACAGTAATACATCATCCTCAACCGTAAGATGAACCGTACCGACTCCCGCGTTGGTCAGTTCATTAATGGTTTTGGTCATATTCCCACGCAACCCATACAAACTGATGTATATGACTCGTATATTAATACCGTATGTTTTGAGCCAAACCAACTCATCGAAGAGGGCTGAAGGGATATTAGTGGTGATGAGGATAACACCACCGTTTATTCCTTCAGATATATTTGCTCGATCGCTACCGCTCGTAATTGAAAGAGTACTCCCGGTAATCAACTCTATCTGTAACACGTCGACGATTGAACTATTACTATGGTATGAGATGTTAGCCATACTCTCCATAAAGCGTCCGAAATCAAGCGTAGAGTTGCCATTTATTCGTACTACACTATTTGAATATGCAATCAGACGGGTCGATAGATTATTATTAAGTGCATAGTTTAGTATTGTTGACGATGACTCAGCTAGAGTATCTTCAATTTTTATAGCATCTAGTCCGATATATCCATGCTCATAACAATCAAGTAACAATGTCAGGGAGGGCTGAGAGGTTTCCTCATATTTTTTGGAGTAAAGCTCACCGGTACGCATGCTGAGCTTCCAATGAATACTCCGGAGGGTATCCCCGTAGGTATACTTCTTTGGATGGTCTACCTGAATGCTGTTCTCATGCAACTGATGATATAGATGGTTGTTACCTTCACTCATCATACTGTTTAGATTGATATTATCCGGTGTATTAACTGCCGGCAGCACCACTAAGTTTATGGGTTTAAGAAACCGAAAACGTTTCATATCAATAGATATTTTATATAGTCCGAAGGGACAGTAAACGGTAATCGAAACAAGTCCTATGGTGAAGTTCCCAGAATACTCAGCATTGAAATTGAATTCACTGTATGAGTTACCAAACGGTCTCAGCCAGATCTGTTTGTCTTGGTGTAGTTCAGCGATACTGCACTCGGTCATATTGTATCGGAATACCAGCCGAGGGATTGAAAGAGGAAGATTATTTTGCAGATGTATCTTCAAGGATAGTTCACTACCTTTAGCTATGATATTCTCCGAAATACTCTGGCTGTATCTCAAGGTTAAGAAAATGAGTAGAGTATAGATACCTGAAAAAACTACCGTCAAACACATTATCATAAAGACTCCGTAGTAAATCCGATATCCGGAAATTAATCCTGCAGCCAACGCAACTATACCAAGTATTATGATGAATATCCTTCGTGTGTTCATTCTTTGTAAACTCCGGCTGGTATAGCGGTTACCGACATTATGTTTCTCAGGATCCGTCTTGAATCCATGTCCGAGAGCACCGCTTCGGGTTTAGTAATGAGACGATGTAAGAGTACTGCGGGTGCCAAGAACTGTATATCATCAGGTAATACATAACCGCGGTCTTGCATCAATGCCCAAGCTTTTGAGGCTCGCAGTAACCACAAGGAACCGCGTGGACTGATTCCGAGCTGTAGATACCGGTTGTTTCTTGTGGCTTCCACAATTCGAATGATATATTCACGAATGGCATCGGTACAGATGACCTCATCGACCTGTTTCCTCAGTGTCAGTATATCTTCGACCGAAGCGACCGCAGAAACGGTCGGCTGCTCAATAGACTCAAATCTGATCATTATCTCTTTTTCTTCTTCTGCCGTAGGATAACCTAAATTTATACACATCATGAATCTGTCAAGTTGTGCTTCCGGTAACAGATATGTCCCGGTATACTCTACGGGATTTTGGGTTGCGAGCACCATAAACATGTCCGACATAGGATAGGTGATACCGTCAACCGTGACCTGCTTCTCCTGCATACACTCCAGCAAGGCAGCTTGTGTCTTGGGAGAGGCACGGTTTATTTCATCAGCGATGACAATTTGACTCATTATTCCACCCGGAACAAACCTGTTTTCCCCACTCTTCATATCCGGCATGCTGAAGCCGGTAATGTCACTTGGTAAGAGATCCGGAGTAAACTGTATCCTTTTAAAGTCCGCACTGATACTTTGTGCTAACGAACGTATGAGGGTAGTCTTACCGATTCCCGGAACATCCTCCACTAGTAGATGTCCTCCGCAAAGCATGGTACAGAGCATAAGGTCGATAGCGGATTCCTTTCCTACAACAACCTTAGAGATGTTCTCGCGTACTCTATCCAAAACCTCTGTATTCGCCATTTTCTATCTCCTTCTATTACAATATATATGGAATATATGATATGTATCTTTAGTGATTTCTGTTCCAGACACAGGAACATGAATGACTTTCTTAGCGTTACATATATGAGGGGGATACATACAGTGCTGTAGATATCCCCACAAGATAGTTATTCTACTGTCCGGTGTATGTCAAAGATATAGTTAATTCACCATACCTAATAGTAGCTTGCAAAACACTGTAAGGTATTAGATGTTATTGTTTGGCTTGCCTAACTACAGTCACTGTCGCTTAGTTAACTATATCTTCACAGTATTCTTTGTTCAATGCTTTAGTCAGGTTATCTATTAGAATCTCAGAAGAGAGGATATTTGCTTCCCTTGTATTGTATGCGACATGAGGGGTCAGCATGATGTTATCCAACTCCAGCAACGGATTGTCCTTTGCGATTGGCTCTTCATCAAAGACATCAATACCTGCTCCGGCAATGAGGTTCTCCGACAAGGCTTCATATAGGTCGGTTTGGTTAACTACTGGACCACGACTGGTGTTGATAAGAAAGGCGGTGGGTTTCATTTTTGACAGGAACTGCTTGTCGATCATACCACGTGTTTCATCATTAAGTGGAGTATGTAGGGTGACATAGTCACACAAAGAAGCGATTTCTTCCAGAGAGGATTGTTCTACTCCGTATCTTGCAAAGACGTTCTTA
>WRIP01000088.1 GCA_009782665.1 Oscillospiraceae bacterium | reverse complement strand
CATCCCAATCATCAAGTACAACCCAAGTCGTGCGTTCATCAGGAGGAAGGGCTAAGGTACGCGCGGGATTGCGGTTAAACCATCCCGGTTGATAATCCTTATGGCAAACCAATTCAGATCCGCAAAATATGTTATGTGCTAATCCGTTCTCTTTTGCCACTTCAAGCAGTTTCAAAAGTTGATTAACAGGAATATAATTGCTATGAATAACTGTGGGTCCGCGTAAGTCATATATTGACGCTCCGTTTGACGTTACCATATATGGATTAATTACATGCCCAATGCCCTTAATTATGCTTTTCATCATTGTATACGCGCGGCCGGTACATATACAAAACGGAATCCCCGCGTCTAATAATGCTTGAGCCGCTTCCATATTAGCCTGAATAAGCGTTCCCGAATGCACAAATGTGCCATCTAAATCGGAAAGAACCATATCTATTTTCTTCATAATGCTGCTCCTATCATTTAATCCGGTAGAATATCCACCGAGAATTATTATATACTTTCCTTAAATAATACACAACACATCATGCGTTGACAGCCACTTGCACGAATCATATAATGAGGTCTGTACCATTTATTTATGCATTAATATCGTGAAAACGTTATAAATATGGAGGAATCAGTAATGAATCTGCTTCAGAATATTAAAACAGACTTAAGCGATATAATTATCAAAGCGCTTAATTTGGCTAAAGGAACTGGCAATCTTAGTTTTGAGCAAATTCCGGAATTTACGGTAGAAGCGCCAAAAGAAAAAAGCCATGGGGATTTCGCGGTTAACATCGCTATGCTCTTGGCTAGACAAGCAAAAAAAACCTCCGCGATAATCGCAAAAACAATAGTTGAAAACATTAGCGATCTTCCGGATTGGGTTTCCGGAGTAGAAACAGCAGGCGCCGGTTTCATTAACTACACAATAGATCCGTTTTATTTTCATTCTATTTTGCCTTACGCGATTTCTGAGGATATAAGCTTTGGCCATAGCAATTACGGAAATGCGGAGAAAATACAGATAGAATTCGTAAGCGCTAACCCAACGGGGCTTTTGCATATCGGCAATGCTAGGGGCGCGGCTTTAGGCGACTGTTTAGCAAATATCCTAGCCGCCGCAGGTTGGGATGTGACGCGCGAATACTATATAAACGACTCCGGCAATCAAATAATCAATTTCGGCAAAACTCTGGAGGCTCGTTATTTACAGGCTTTCGGGTATGATCATCCCATACCGGAAGATGGTTATCATGGTGAAGACATTAAGGAAACAGTGGAACGAATTATCCAGTCTGAAAACGACCGCTTACTAAATATCGACTCTACAGACCGCATTGATTATCTAACTAAAGCAGCTTTAAAGGAAAAAGTCGATTCCATAAGGCATGACCTAGAAGAATTTGGCGTCAAACATGATATATGGTTTAGCGAGCAAAGCTTATATGATAGCGGCGAAATAAAGGAGACGATGGATGAACTGAATCGTCTGGGACTAATCCAGGAACGGGACGGCGCGCTTTGGTTTATGGCTACTAAATTTGGCGACGAAAAAGACGAGGTTGTAGTACGTTCAAATGGCATATCAACATATTTCGCGGCGGATATCGCATATCATAAAGATAAATTCAAACGGGGATTTAAAACTGTCATAAATATTTGGGGCGCGGATCATCACGGTCATGTAGCACGGCTGAAAGGTGCCATGGATGCCATCGGATTGAGTGGAGATAAGCTGCATATCGTATTGGTACAGATGGTCACCGTCTTAATTGACGGTAAACCTGCCAAGCTGAGTAAGCGATCCGGTAAAGCCATTACCCTTACCACATTGCTGGATGATGTACCTATCGATGCCGCACGTTTTTTCTTTAATCTACGCGAACCTAAGAGTCAGTTGGAGTTTGATCTAGATTTAGCCGTAAAGCAAAGCAGTGACAATCCGGTTTATTATGTCCAGTATGCACATGCCAGGATCTGTAGTATCCTCAAGGGACTAACTGCCAACGGGATTCTTCTGCAAAAAGCGTTCGATTATAGCTATACATCACTAGTATCGCCGGAAGAAAAAGCACTTATTCGATATCTGTCCTATCTGCCCGGGGAGGTGGATACAGCTGCTAGAGAGTTTAATCCAGCACGTATCACCCGTTACACCATCGAGTTAGCTACGCTGTTTCATCGTTTCTATACTGCCTGCCGGGTCAAAGGCGAAGCGGACGAAGTTATGTATCCGCGCATTGCACTGTGTATTGCTACTCGACAGGTACTGCAGAACTGTCTGAAGATGCTTAAAATATCAGCACCTGAATCGATGTAGTCAACTGCAGTTTTCTATCGTTATGCTTTAGTTCCAGTAGTTGTGGTCATTTGTGTGGAGTTAAGAATGAATCTAGCTGTCATTGTCATATCAGATAGTTTTACCTTTAAACTGCAAAAAGACCTAACCGAACTTAAAGACAACGGTTTTGACAGGATATATGTTGTATGTGACGGTGAGGTTGAAGCAACATATGACAGCGTTACTGCAATACCCGGCTGTATATATCTCTCACCCACAAAGGGAGATGATAGTGCGGCTAAGCAGGCATTAGAACTGTATCTACATGATACAGTTGGGTATGATGGAGTTCTACTGTTTGATCATTACAACTCTAGTATTGCATCAAATGCTGTAATGATCTCCGATACATCTAAAATTCATCCCAGCGAACTGATCCTAGCGGTCGACAACAAAGACAGACGGAAAGGTTTTTTTGTCGGTCTTTCATGTTTGTTGCTGCGTTTAGTTGGTGGAATCTCGGTTGGCAGTATTAACCCGATAGCTAAATTAATACCTCATACATTAGTTCAGCCTTTACTCAGTACCCGAGCGGTACGAGATATTGATATAGGGGTCTTGTTTGAAGCTAAACGACAGAATCTGCCGATCCTTGAGCTGCCATTGTCAACAAAAGCAGAGTATCAGCCGACAAAAGGCTCATTCGTCAGATTGATTAGAATAATCCTGCTGTTGCTTAAGTTTGTACTATCCTCACTGCTGAGCACGATTTTAGATCTACTACTGTTTACGATATTCAATCGACTGTTACTGCCTATAGTCATGGCAACGCGAATCTTTATAGGTACTACATCCGCCCGAGTGTGTTCGGGACTATTTAATTTTTTCCTAAACAAATCTTTTGTTTTTTCTAGTCATACCGGCACGGCAAGGTTTATGCTACGATATGCATCGGTTTGGGTGTTAATTCTACTGCTCTCTTCTACCGGTACCTATCTGTTATCTGTGATTCATCTACCGACACTACTGTCCAAAGTATTAGTTGATGGATCGTTGTTCTGGTTGAGTTTTTATCTGCAGAGAGAGTGGGTATTTTTACCAGAGAATAAAAAGAGGGTTGACTGAGTTATGGTTATAGCCAAGCGAGAAAAAGGGTATATTATTGCAAAATTTCTCGTAATCGTCGTATGTGTGGCGTTTTTGATCATATTAGCGTGTTGTATCCAACCACTGATAGTGGATGCCAAATGGTTTATACTGTTGATACCGGTTATCCTCATTGCAGCAGTTTTTCTGTGGCGATTGATTAGTAAAGCTAAAAACTCGGTTTGTATTGCTCTATTCTTTGTACTGCTTACCGTCTTTGGGATACTCATATATATCCTCGGACTGCATCTGGAGCAGCTACCAGCTTGGGATTTTGGACGAGTTCAACGAGGAGCGTGGGAGCTGACACTGAACGGACAGTTCCAGCTTGAATCCACCATTGAATACTTTCAGGAGTACCCGAATAACTTCTTCCCAGCACTCTATCTGTTTCGATGGTTAGTGATGTTTACCGATGCAGGGGTTAAGCCCGGTGACACAGTACTGATACTCAATACTCTGTCGTTATCACTAGCTATTCTCTTTATCTTTCTCACCTTCCTGAGGTTAAAGCAACCCCAACAAGGTTTATTCACCGCTATCTGGTGTTTTTTGTTTGCACCTTTTGTACTGTATGCCTCCATCTACTATACCGACACGCTATCTATGCCGTATGTCTCAGCTATCATATATGTTGCCTCAATCCTGCTGACCGGTGAGTTTAAGGTAAAAAAGCAGGTCATCTTTGCGGCGGTTTTGGCAGCAGTAACAGGAGTAGGTTATCTGCTGAAAGGTACACCGGTTATTGCTGCTATTGCGGCTATACTCACATTGTTCATACTTCGAGGAAGAAAAACGATATTGTTTCTTGTGACTTTTACGGTGATATTTTCGATTACTATATTCTGGTGGCAGTCATACACCAAGGATAATCCATACCTCCCGTCAGGAGAATCCCCCTATCCTAGTCAGCTTACGGCATATCATTTTATCATGATGGGTCTGAACAAGAACGGGGGTTACTCAGAAGCGGACCATGTTTTCTCTACTTCGATAGCGACCATTGAGGAGAGGGAAGCCGAGAATAAAAGGATTATTATGGAACGAATCTATGAATATGGATTTATTGGAATGCTGGGACATCTGCTAGAAAAGATAGCGTTTACCTGGGCTGACGGAGGATACTACGCTCCCTATAAAATATCGATAGAACCGATATCTGATTCGCCATTACTCGAGATTGTAGCCTATGGTGGCAGTCACTTTAAGACATTTTCATCGATCCTGTCAGCCTCTCAGCTTATGTTATTGTTGTTGTTGGCACTGGGGTTTCTGAGAGATAGCATAAAGAACAGTGTAAAACTCGACATCAGATATATGGCAAAACTTGCGATATTCGGACTGGCATTCTTCCTGCTGATATGGGAAACCCGCAGTCGTTATCTAGTGAACTTTGCTCCCTTCCTAGCTTTATTAGGTGCATATGAGATAGTATACCTGTCTGATTTCCTTAAAAAATCCGCATCGAATGTCGGGTGAAGAGCCTACCTGAATTATTATAGATAAAGAAACGAACTCCACAGTTAGAAATCTGTATTTTTTTCAAATGCCGCTGATTCAAACAAAATTATCCTTGACAATACCGAGCAGGGTATGTATATTTATATTTACCTCTTTGCAGGTCTTATTTTTTGTATGCTTTATTATGCATTGAGGAAGGCAATTATGGAGGTGCCGAACTATGACCGTAAAAATCACGTTGGCTTGCACCGAGTGTAAGCAAAGAAACTACGATACCACAAAGAACAAAAAGAACACTCCCGATCGTCTTGAACGCAAAAAGTACTGTCGCTTCTGTCGGAAGCATACGGTACATCGTGAGACAAGGTAGGTGGAATAATGGCTGAAAAGAAGACTGCAACCAAGAAGAATACTGCCGCTTCAACTAAAGCGAAATCCACAAAAGCTGATAAAACCAACAAGGGTAGAGCAAAAAAATACTTCAGAGATGTTCGCAGTGAATTCAAAAAGATTACCTGGCCGACCAAAAAACAGGTATGGAATAATACCATTGTTGTTCTAGTTACGGTATTGATATTTGGAATCATCATATGGACTTTGGACTATCTTTTGGTTTCCGGACGAGATCTCTTAATGGGTCTTTTCTAGAGCGCATTTCATACTTGAAAGCTATTGGAGGATATATTTATGCCCGAGATTGATTGGTATGTAGTACATACCTATTCAGGCTATGAGAACAAAGTTGCAAAGAATCTTGAAAAGATGGTTGAAAACCGCCGACTTCAGGATCTCATCTTAGAGGTACAGGTACCTACCGAGACAGTTGTCGAGATTAAAGACAACATGAGAAAAGAGACAGAGAAGAAGATATTCCCCGGGTATGTGCTGGTTAAGATGGTCATGAATGATGAGACATGGTATGTGGTTCGCAACATCCATGGTGTTACAGGTTTTGTGGGTACATCCTCCAAACCTATACCCCTGACCAGACGCGAGATTGAATCTCTCGGTGTCGAGAAAAAGGTAGTGAAGGTAGATTTCGAGGTAGGTGAGAATATCCGTGTGGTGGAAGGTCCACTGGCCGGATTCATTGGTTTAGTGGAAGAAATA
>WRIP01000087.1 GCA_009782665.1 Oscillospiraceae bacterium | reverse complement strand
GACGTGTCATAATGCGGAGAAGACAGTATTTTCATACCATTGAATGCAGACTCAACCAGATCGTTGTCTTTAAAAAAGTCGTCAGTTGTATGGATATCACCCCATTTTGCAACAACACTGTTTTTGTCTAGTACAACAAAAGACAGAAAATCAGGAAACTCATCTGCCTGAGCTTCCATAATTTGATTCATTTCGGTAACTGTCTTTGCTTTCAATACACGTTCGGCAATCGTCTCTGCATTTGACTTTATTAACTCAATTTTAGTGGCAATAACTGTATCTGCGATATCGGTAGCTAAGTATAACTCATGTTCCATTGTCTCGGTTATGCTTCTTGAGGTAAAGGAGATACTTGCCAAATAGTTTGCAGAAGTCACCAATACGAAAATGCCCATTAAGATTAATGCTATTTTAGTCTGTAATGACAGCTTTACTTTCTTTTCAGGTTTCATAATAGAACCTCCGTTACAACCTTATTATATCCCATTCTGTGCAAAATTACATCATAAAGCATAGTGTCAACCCGTTGTCTATTATACCACACAATCGGTCGATTATGCAGTTTAGACCTCTAGCTGAATATGGAGTTGTGTCACCTTTCATTATTGACGAGAGGAATTCATCATGCTATCATAACGAAAGTAAAAAAAGGTGGTTATCACCAGCCAAAGTGATTGATGATAGCATCATATATATACTATTTTAGGGAGGGTTACACATGTCTTACACAATGGAAGTATTGGAAACTGCATTGGCAAAAAACCAAAATGAGCCTGAGTTTCAACAGGCCGTTACCGAGATTTTAACTACTCTACAATCATATGTAGATTCTCGCCCCGAATATCAGAAAGAGGGTGTACTTGAGCGTCTCATCGAACCGGAGCGTACCATCATATTCCGTGTACCGTGGGTTGATGATGCCGGGAAGGTTCAGGTCAACAAAGGCTACCGGGTACAGTTTAACAGTGCCATCGGACCATACAAAGGCGGAATACGCTTTCATCCAAGCGTCTCCATCAGTATCATAAAATTCTTGGGATTCGAGCAGATATTTAAGAACTCGCTGACCGGACAACCGATAGGTGGAGGTAAAGGTGGTAGTGACTTTGATCCCAAAGGAAAATCCGATCGTGAAGTCATGGCATTCTGTCAGAGTTTCATCACTGAACTATATCGTCACATCTCTGCAGATAACGATGTACCTGCAGGTGATATCGGCGTAGGTGGTCGTGAAATAGGATATATGTTTGGACAATATAAGAGGATAAAGAATAGCTCGGAAGGAGTGTTTACCGGTAAAGGTTTATCCTATGGCGGTTCACTGGCTCGCACCGAAGCCACAGGATTTGGTTTGGTCTACTTAATGGATGAACTATTAAAACAACACGGAAACACAATAGAAGGAAAGACAATAGTGGTGTCGGGAGCGGGCAATGTAGCAATTTATGCAACCCAAAAAGCTCAACAACTGGGTGCAAAGGTTGTTGCCATGTCCGATTCAAATGGTTACATCTATGATCCTGAAGGGATAGACTTAGCTGCTGTCAAAGAGATTAAAGAAGTCAAACGTGGACGGATTAAGGAATATCTCGAATATCGCCCGAATGCTCAGTATACCGAAGGTAAAGGTATCTGGAACATCAAATGCGATATCGCACTTCCTTGTGCAACCCAGAACGAACTCAACAAAGAAGATGCGGAAGTTTTGGTTAAGAACGGATGCTTTGCAGTTGGTGAAGGTGCAAACATGCCCAGCACTCTCGAAGCTACCGAAGTATTCTTAGAAAACAAGATATTCTTTGCTCCGGGTAAAGCTGCCAATGCCGGCGGAGTTGCCACATCAGCTCTCGAGATGAGTCAGAACTCCATGCGGACATCCTGGTCGTTTGACGAAGTAGACAGAAGGCTGAAAGAGATAATGATCAATATATATAACAATATCTCTTCTGCAGCTAAAGAGGTCGGTGCTGAAGATAACTTTGTAGTTGGTGCCAACATTGCCGGATTCAAGAGAGTCGCTGATGCAATGATGCTTCAAGGTATAGTCTAAGAGAGCCTGTAAAGAGATTCTTCCTCTCGGAGTATACTCCGAGAGGATTGTTTTCGAGGAAATAGAGGTTCATGAACATCTATTATACAAAAGGTGAAATAACCGAAGCACTGAACATTATGTGTGAAGCTGCATTGTGGTTGAAAGAGACTAATAGAGAACTCTGGCAGATTGATGAATTGCATACTGACAGTATCACTAACCCTTCGGAAGAGTTCATTGTTATGAGAAATGAAACAGAGAGCATTGCTGCTATGATTCTGAGTTTCACTATGACTGATGTGGACCGGTATTGCTGGGTTGATATTCCGATGAAGCAATCTGCATATATACATAAGCTATCGGTTCGTAGGCAGCATGCTGCTAAGGGTATGGCTGATCTATTGATTACATATGCAAAAGAGAGCTGTAAGCAAGCTAACATTCCTTATCTACGTCTCGATTGCGATGCTAAACGGGATGGATTGATGACTCTATATCGCAGAAACGGATTCGAACTAATAGCTATTAAGAGTATTAACTCAAAACGACACGGAGATATGGAGATAGCATTATTTGAAATATGTTGTTTAGATTGAGGGAGGTGATTTTTCTAAAGTTATCTTTCAAAAACGTTTAGTTTGAACTATTGTAAATATATCATTGTTCGACTATAATATGTACGAAAAGATTTGCGGACGATTAGCTCAGCTGGTAGAGCTTTCGCTTGACGTGCGAAAGGTCGGGGATTCGAGTTCCTCATCGTCCACCAACTGAATTACCCCGTGAAAACGGGGTAACAATATGATGGAGATAATATGAAGCGGAGGATTGTTCGGACAGTTCTAGGAGATATCTCCCCCGAGGAGTTGGGTTTTGTTGATTGTCACTGTCATCCGCTAGTAATCTCAGAGCATCTGTTACAGTACAATGCCTCATATTTCGATGTCCGGGATATAGAAATTGCGGCATTAGAGCTTTTGAAGTTTAAGAAAGCCTGCGGGAAATCGATTGTGGATTGTCAACCAATCGCAACCGGACGTGCGACAGAGCAATGCGTTGAACTCTCAAAACGCACAGGACTAAATATAATCGCTTCGACCGGGTTTCACATGAAGGCGTTCTATCCTGAAGATCACTGGACCTTTACCATGTCTGAAGAGCAACTATCTGATATATATGTTGCTGAGATAAATGAAGGTATGTACATCAATACCGAATTCGAATTACCGAGTACACAGATAGTTTCAAAAGCCGGATTTATCAAGAATGCGACCGAAGAAGCTGATTTTGATGAGATAGATGCAAGGCGACTCAAGGCAGTGGCAAAAGCTGCAAAGATAACCGGTGCACCTCTTTTGTGTCATACGAACCGGAGTGCCCTCACCCATATACCCTTCCTGTTGAACCTGGGGATTGATCCGAAACAGATTATCGTAGCTCATTTGGATAAGAGTAATCTAGATCCTTATAACTATCATATGGAGATAGCAAAGATGGGAGTCTATCTGGAGTTTGACAGTATTGTAAACTCCACAAGGAACACCATCGAGCAAGAGATTAAGCTCATAAAGACGATGATAGAAAACGGTTATGAACAACAACTGTTGTTTGGATCCGATCCTGTCAGACCAACATACCGTTCATATAATGATAATGGATGGGGTTTGAACTATATCCTTGATACATTCATAGGATTACTTTTAAGGAACGGGGTTTCTTCGGAAGCTATACATGATATTACTATAACGAACCCTATGAATGCATTTGCTTTTACCCCAACACTGTGAAATGATGTATTTCAATTAGCAGCACGGGAGTGTTATATATAGAAGGAATACTAATGGGTGAACCATAAGAGAAAAAAATTCAGATTTGTCCGCCGTATCAACCTTCATGATGATGAAATTTTCCTGTATCTTCAGAATAAAGTTGAAGCTGACAGTGATTTGGGATATGTCCCAGCATATTGTTTCGATATTTATTTGTTTGATACAAATGAGAATGTTGGTAGGTGTGAACTCAGGGTAGGAGATACCGATCAAATATACTATGCCGGTAACATCGGATATACTATATATATGAAATACAGGGGTAACAGATATGCGATGAAAGCCAGTATTTTACTGCTTGAACTTGCGAAACGTCATTTTATGGAAAAGCTCATTATTACCTGTAATCCTGATAATTTTGCTTCCATACGTACCTGCGAACTACTGGGAGCCAGATATATCGAAACTGTAGATATACCAAGCGACAATATTATGTACAGGCTAGGGGATCGGAAAAAGAATATCTACGAGATCTTACTGTAACAGAAAATACATGAAGTGAGGAGTAAAGGATGTTAAAGAAAAACGGTAGTTATGAAAAGGTCGTTAACGAAAAGATGAGGGGTGGAGAAGGCACGGTAACGATTGAGCATTTTCTAAACCAAGAGGAGATGTATAATAAGGGGAGATTATTTGCGAGAATTACTGTTGCACCCAATAGCTCAATTGGTTATCATGTGCATGAAGGGGAGATGGAAACATTCCATATTATCTCCGGAACTGCAAAAATATCCGATAATGGCGTTGATATTATCGCTAATGTCGGCGATACAGTACTGACAAAGAGCATGACAGGGCATTCGGTTGAGTGCGTTGGAGAAGAACCTCTTGTCATGGTAGCTCTGATTGTATTTGAGTAAGTACAAGCAGAAGATATTCCGAATCTCCTTTTTGAATATATCGAATTTATCATTCAGACAAATACTTCAACACCAATGAATGCAATAGCATTAATTACAGATTGTATACAAACATAAGGATAGATATTGTGGAAAGGTGGCTGAGCTGGTCTAAGGCGCACGACTGGAAATCGTGTGTGGGCTAATACCCCACCGAGGGTTCGAATCCCTCCCTTTCCGCCATTAGGAACAAATGCGAACTCCCCCCGATTCTTCTTTGTCGGGGAGACGTTCGCTTTTTCCTTTGATTTGCCGAAACATACAAAGCGATAATGCGGCTTGTTGACCGTAAGGGCAGGACAGAACATCCCGTCCTTGCATAAGACATGGCGCACTGTATCGAAAAACAGATAAAAATGGCGAGATGGTCTGCTACTCCACCTCGCCATTTTTGCGGTTTACTTATCGGACGGTTCCTTTCTGTCCTGCTTTTTTGCTTTCCATTCATTGAATGCCTGTTTGCCTTCTTCCGTTTCAAAATACCTTTGAATGACTGGAAGCAGGCACGATGCCATCGCTTGATAGGCATATTCCGGTATTTCTCTGCCGCAGTTGTTTACTGGTGTATCTTTTGCCATCCGGTGCTGACCCTCCACGAACTAATGGATTTCAGGAATCATGCTCTCGGTATCTAATAATCTCCTGATACTGCATAGGTCAGAACTCGGACGATTTCCAAGCCTCTAGAAAAATATAATCTGTCATTGCTTATGGATTTGGATTTGATTTAAACAAAAACGCGAAACTTCTTGATATTTATCATTACATTTGCTATAATAATGCAAACCTAATTGAGAGGTGGACAAGATGGAGTTTTCTGAAAAGATAAAATATGTACGGGGAAAATTGAATATAAGTCAAGAGGATTTAGCCCGCGCTTTGAATGTGAGTTACGCTACGATAAACAGATGGGAAAACTCGAAGAATAAACCTGTCAGAATGGCACAAGTAGCTTTTAATGATTTTTGTAAAAAGCATAAAATCAGCTTCAGTGAAAACGATGGTAAATAGATTATGATTATTACTTTTAAGAGCCGGAACTGGCAGAACTGCACCGCGCTATTTGGTATATAGCACATGACTTTGCAGTAGTGTGGATGGCTGGGACTGCAAGTAATATTTCCTCAGTATGCTATTCTGACGCTATATCGAAAAATTTGCAGTATTTGGGAATATTAATAACACAGAGGGTTGTGTGTGAGTTTATAGGTGTTTTGAAGGCAAATTATTGGGATGGTGAAATAATGTCGGGAATCGCACTTTTTCA